>DATFOT010000313.1:0-14995 GCA_035265265.1 Aestuariivirgaceae bacterium
AGGGCGTCGGCTTCAAATATCGCGGCGCCCAGGGGCTCGATCCGGAATTCATCAAGAAGCTCGAACAGCAGTTCGGCTTCGACAAGCCGGTGTACGAGCGCTTTTTGCTGATGATGCGGAATTACCTGACATTCGACTTTGGCGACAGCTATTTCCGCGATGTTTCGGTGATCAGCCTGATCAAAGAGAAGATGCCGGTGTCGACCTCGCTCGGGCTGTGGCTCACGCTGATCTCCTATCTGGTTTCGGTGCCGCTCGGTATTGCCAAAGCCGTGCGCGACGGAAGCCGGTTCGACGTATGGACAAGCGCCGTCATCGTAGCCGGCTATGCCATTCCGGGGTTCATCTTCGCCATTCTCCTGGTGATCCTATTCGCAGGAGGATCGTATTTCAGCTGGTTTCCGCTGCGCGGCCTCACCAGCGAGGGGTCGGAAAACTGGCCATGGTATTCGCGCGCCCTCGATTATGCCTGGCACCTGGTGCTGCCGCTCCTCGCCCTCGGGGTCAGCTCGTTTGCAACCATGACGCTGCTCACCAAGAACTCGTTTCTCGACGAGATCAAGAAGCAGTATGTGACAACCGGCCGGGCGAAAGGCCTAAGCGAGCGCGGCGTGCTGTACGGGCATGTGTTCCGCAATGCGATGCTCCTGGTGATCGCCGGCTTTCCCGGAGCGTTCATCTCGGCGTTCTTTTCGGGCGCGCTGCTGATCGAAACGATCTTCTCGCTCGATGGGCTGGGACTGCTCGGCTACAAGTCGGTCATCGACCGCGACTATCCGGTGGTTTTCGCCACAGCCTATATTTTCTCGCTGCTCGGGCTCGTGGTCGGGCTGGTCAGCGACCTTATCTATACGTGGATCGATCCGAGAATAGACTTCGAGGCGCGGGAGCTTTAGGCGATGGAGGCACCGACACGGGGCATGGGGTCCAGAGTCAAAGCCGCCCCGCGGCCATGGCTCTCGGGCATTAATCTCCGGCGCTGGCAGTTGTTCAAGGCGAACCGGCGCGGCTATCTGTCGGCATGGATCTTCTCGGTGCTGTTCGGCTTAAGCCTCCTTGCGAATTTCATCTCCAACGACCGGCCCCTGGTCGTCAATTACAACGGGGAATTTTATTTTCCGATCTTCACCGACTATCCGGAATCGGTGTTCGGCGGATTTTTGGCGCAGACCGATTTCCGCGATCCCTTCATCCAGGAAGAGATCAGCGGCAAGGGGTGGATGGTGTGGCCGCCCATCCGCTACAGCTACGGCACCGTCAACAACGAGCTGCCGAAGCCCGCACCTTCGCCGCCGGCATTTCTCCTGAGCGATGAGGAGGCCTGCGCCAAGTATTCGCAAGGCGTGAACGATGCCAACTGCGTTGCCGGCAACATGAACTGGCTCGGCACCGACGATCAGGGACGCGATGTGATTGCCCGGCTGATCTACGGCTTCCGAATCTCGGTGCTGTTCGGTCTCGTGCTGACGATCCTGTCGTCGATCATCGGGATCGCGGCGGGAGCGGTGCAAGGCTATACCGGCGGCTGGACCGATCTTCTGTTCCAGCGCTTCATCGAAATCTGGACCTCGGTACCAACGCTCTACCTGCTGATCATCCTGTCGGCCTTTTTCGTGCCGAGCTTCTGGCTGCTGCTCGGCCTTTTGCTGCTGTTCTCCTGGACGTCGCTTGTCGGCGTGGTGCGCGCGGAGTTTCTCAGAGCACGGAACTTCGAGTATGTACGCGCCGCACGGGCGTTGGGGCTTACCGATATCAAAATCATGTTCAAGCACGTGCTGCCCAACGCCACGGTGGCGTCCATCACCTTCATGCCGTTCATCGTGTCGGGATCGATCACGGCCCTCACCTCGCTCGACTTCCTGGGCTTCGGACTGCCGCCCGGCTCGGCCTCGCTCGGCGAGCTCTTGCAGCAGGGCAAGAACAATTTGCAGGCGCCATGGCTCGGCATCATGGGCTTTGCGGTGGTCTCGATCATGCTGTCGCTGCTGGTGTTCGCCGGCGAGGCGGTACGCGACGCCTTCGATCCGAGAAAGACCTTTCAGTGAACAAGAAAACCGAACCGGTGCTGCTGGAGGTGAAGGATTTGTCGGTCGAGTTCCGACAGGGCCAGCAGGTGACGCGCGCCGTGGACAAGGTCTCGTTCTCGATCGCCAAGGGGGAAACCCTGGCGCTCGTCGGGGAGTCGGGATCGGGAAAATCGGTTTCGGCGCTCTCCATATTGAAGCTCCTGCCCTACCCCGCGGCCCGCCATCCGAGCGGCAGCGTGAAGTTCAAAGGCGAGGAGCTGCTCGATGCCGACGAGCGCGACCTCAGGCGGGTGCGCGGCAATGACATCACCATGGTGTTCCAGGAGCCGATGACCTCGCTCAATCCGCTGCATACGGTCGCCCAGCAGATGGACGAGATCCTCGAGCTGCATTCGCCGCTCAACGCAAAGCAGCGGCGGGCGCGGTCGATCGAAATGCTGAAGAAAGTGGGGATCAGGGAGGCGGAAAGCCGACTGGAAGCCTATCCGCACCAATTGTCAGGCGGTCAGAGGCAGCGGGTGATGATCGCCATGGCGCTTGCCAATAATCCGGACCTGCTGATCGCGGATGAGCCGACGACCGCGCTCGATGTGACGGTCCAGGCGCAGATCCTGGAACTCCTGCGCGAGCTCAAAGGAGAACTCGGCATGGCGCTCCTGCTCATTACCCATGATCTCGGGATCGTGCGCCACATGGCCGACCGCGTTTGCGTGATGCAGGGAGGCCGCATCGTCGAGGCGGGGGCGACGGAAGCGGTTTTCGCTCGACCGAAACACGCCTATACGCGCCAGCTCCTGGCGGCAGAACCCAGTGGCGCGCCGCCGAAGGCGGATCCCGAAGCGGCGACGGTGCTGACGGCCGACAATCTGAAGGTCTGGTTCCCAGTAAAGCGGGGATTCCTCAGGCGAACGGTCAGCCATATCAAGGCGGTCGATGGCGTTTCGATCGAGATCAAGGAGGGGCAGACGCTCGGGGTGGTGGGCGAGTCGGGCTCAGGCAAGACGACACTTGGCCTGGCGATCTTGAGGCTCATCCATTCGGAGGGCCCGATCGTCTACCTCGGACGGCGCATCGACGGCTTCGATGCGGGCGACATGCGGCCGCTCAGGAAAGAGATGCAGATCGTTTTTCAGGATCCTTATGGATCGCTAAGTCCTCGGCTTTCGATCCGGCAGATCGTCGAAGAGGGGCTGACCGTGCAGAATAAGGACCTCTCTTTCGAAGAACGGGAAGAAAGGGTGACGCAGGCGCTCAGCGAAGTAGGCATCGATCCCGCTGCCATGGAGCGCTATCCGCATGAATTCTCCGGCGGACAGCGGCAACGCATCGCCGTGGCGCGAGCGCTCGCTCTCGATCCGAAATTCGTAATGCTGGACGAGCCGACGAGCGCGCTCGATATGGCGGTGCAGGCGCAGATCGTCGATCTGCTGCGCGAATTGCAACGCAAGCACAACCTCGCCTATCTGTTCATCAGCCATGATCTCAGGGTGGTGCGAGCGCTGGCGAATTACGTGGTGGTGATGCGCGACGGGCTGATCGTAGAGCAAGGGACGGCGGAGGAATTGTTCAACCGGCCAAGGGAAGACTATACCAAGGCGCTCATCGCGGCGGCGATCCATCTGCAGACCGCGCCGCAAGGCATCGTGCGGCAATAGATGACGGCGCTCGCCTATATACTTACTGGATGGGACATCACACTGTGGACCAGCACCATGCGCAAGCTGGCGCCGGAGCTCGATATCCGCAGCTATCCCGGCAAGATGGGCCGGCTCGAGGACATCAGCTATGCGCTTGCCTGGCGGCCGGACCCGCACGTGCTGCAGCGCCTCCCCAATCTAAAGGCGATCTTTTCGCTCGGAGCAGGCGTCGACGCGATCCTCGCCGATGTTACCGTGCCTGAAGTGCCCATCGTCAGGATCGTCGATCCCGACATGACGATGCGGATGAGCGAATTCGTGGTGATGCATGTGCTGATGCATCACCGGCAGCAGAAGCGCATCGATGCGAACCAGCGTGCCAAGATTTGGGATCCGTTCGCCACCCATGCAGCGGATGCGCTCAAGGTCGGGATCATGGGTTTCGGTGTGCTGGGCCAGGATGCCGGACGGAAACTCAAGACGATGGGATTCGACGTCGCCGGGTGGAGCCAGAACCGCAAGACGGCCGCCGGCATCGAGACTTTCGCCGGGGCGGCCGAGCTCGACGCGTTTCTGGCGCGCACGGATATTCTCGTGGTGCTGCTGCCGCACACACCGGAGACGACCGGCATCATCAACCGTTCCCTCATTGAAAAGCTGTCGCGGCAGGGACCGTTCGGGGCGCCGATCCTGATCAATGCCGGACGCGGCAAGCTGCAGGTGGAGAAGGATATCATCGCGTGCCTCAAATCGGGGACGCTTTACGCCGCATCGCTGGACGTGTTCGAACAGGAGCCGTTGCCGGCAGACAGCGTGCTGTGGACGCAGCCAAATATCTATGTGAGCTCGCATGTGGCGGCGGATTCCGATCCAGTCACGATTTCAAGGAACATTCTCAAGCAGATAAAGCAGCATGAGGCCGGCGGTGCGCTCGAGAACATCGTGGACCGGCAGCGGGGGTATTAGACCCCCACCGCCTCTTCGAATTATTTCGTGAATTAATCAAATTTGACGGAACCTGTAGAGCTTCGACTAGGGGTGCGCCAAAACTAGCGCGCGGCTCCTAAGAGGCGGAGCAAGTTATGAAGCTTCTTCAATTGGCGAGAAACACTTCCGGAGTGACCGGGGTTGAATTCAGCCTGATTGCCGGGGGAATAGCCATAGCGACCATTCTCATCATGACCGGTCTGGGATCGACATTGGTGTCTACTCTTGTCGAAGGGGGATAGTGGCTGGATGCAGGATCAAGTCCGCGCATGAAGGTGTAGTCAAAGCCGCTTCACCGCCGTCATCTGGCCGCCCGACATCGCTATGCGGGTAATCACCGCGGCGAGGGGTTCGAGCGTCACCTGCATGTGGTGGGCATTGGCGTGCAGCAGACGATCCGCGTCGGCCATGAGGCCGACATGGCCCTGCCAAAAGATAAGATCACCGCGTTTCAGCGCGTAGCGATCCTCAAGGGGCGCGCCAAGCTGCATTTCCTGCATGTCGGTGTCGCGGGGACAGGGAACGCCTGCCGCCTGCAAAGAGACCTGGAGAAGACCGGAGCAATCCAGGCCGCGCTGCGTCTTGCCGCCCCAGAGATACGGGGCATGCAGGAATTTCTCCGCAACGGCGACAAAATCCTCCTCGGTCGAGGTGAGCGGCTTCAGGTGAGCGGCGAAGACGAAGCGGCCATTGCGCAGCCTGGCGAATTTGTCGGATGTTTCGACCATTTCGACCCGGGCATTCATGGGAAGGGCCAATTCGGGTCCCGATTTGATGTCGGGCGCGGGATACATGAACGTCGAGGGCACCGTGATACGGTGGGCCGAGCTCTTGATTTCGCGGCTGAGCCCTGATGCCGGCACATAGCCGACATAACCATCGTTCGCCGCCTTCACCCAGGCCCATCCTTCGTCGACCGCGAAGACCTTGACGCGCTCACCATAGAGCAGCTCGGTCATGCGGCGAGAGTCGAAGCGCGGCTCGCGATGGAGAGAAAGGAGGGGCTCGGCAATTTCATAGAGCTCGCCCGAGACGAAGCGCTCGGCCTCGACCTGGCCGCGCAGCATCTCATCGGCGAGATCGGTGCGGAAAGCGTTGAGACGCGGATCGAGGTTCATGTGGGTGTCGTTTGGCATTGCTGCATCAGGCCTTGGCCACGTCTACGATGCGATCGGCCAGGCGTTCGAGATAGAGCGCACCCTTGACGGTGCGCTGAACCAGCACGTTGCGGCGATCACGCTCGTCGCGGCGGCGGCTGAGGAGATCGAATTTGCCCATGGCGTTGAGCGCGCGGGTGACAACCGGCTTGGTTACAGCAAGCTTCTTTGCCAGCTCGCGCACGGTGTGGGGCGGGGCTTCCAGATAGATCGTCAACAGGATGCTCATCTGCCTTGGCGAAAGATCGGGCTCACGGTCATGAACAAGGTGGAGGTTGACATCATGCCAAAGCCTCAGCGCCTTGCCGGCATTGACGTTGCGCATCATCTGGAAATCCATTTCGGAGCCGTTTCATTGTTGCGCCGAACGGTCCCTGCTGGCAACCCAAGTTTGTCATCGAGCGTAACGATTTCTGAGCAAGGCGAAAAGCGCCCTGATGCCCTGGGCTTCCCCGCCAAATGGCCGGCCGGGCCGCGGGGCCGGCGTCCAGCCGAAAATGTCCATGTGCAGATAGGTTTTGGCCTCATCCACGAATCGCCTGAGGAACAGGGCGGCCAGGACCGATCCGGCATAACCGCTCTCCGAGGCATTGTTGATATCGGCAAATTTAGATTCGATGAAGCGCTCATAGGGAGTCCAAAACGGCATCCGCCAGAGCGGATCATTTTCGGCTGCAGCGCTCTTCAGCAATTCGTCGGCTAAGCCGTCGTCGTCGGTATAGAAGGGCGGCAGATCGGGACCAAGCGCCACCCGCGCAGCGCCAGTGAGGGTCGCCATGTCGATGATCAGATCGGGCCGCTCCTCGTCGGCATAGCGCAACGCATCGGCAAGAATGAGACGGCCCTCGGCATCGGTGTTGCCGATCTCGACACTCAGCCCCTTGCGGCTCCTGAGAATGTCGCCAGGGCGGAAGGCATCGGCGGAAATGGCATTTTCGACAGCAGGTATGAGCACGCGGAGGCGAAGGGGAAGTTTCGACGCCATGATCATCTGGGCGAGAGCGAGAACATTTGCGGCACCGCCCATGTCTTTCTTCATGATGAGCATGCCTGCGGCCGTTTTGACATCGAGGCCGCCGGTATCGAAGCAGACACCCTTGCCGATGAGGGTGACGGCCGGGGCACGCTGCGGCCCCCAGCGTAGATCGATCAGGCGCGGCGCGCGCTCGGGCGTTGCTGCCCTGCCGACGGCACTGATCATCGGGAAACCGGCGATGAGCGCTTTACCCGAAACGCCGGCGACACGCGCGCCATTCTGCTTCGCCACCGCCCGCACCGCGGCTTCGAGCTCGCGGGGGCCTAAGTCGCTGGCCGGCGTGTTGATCAGATCGCGGGCGAGGTAGACGGCCTCAGCCTCGCGTATGAGACCGTCACGGTCGAGGTCCTTGGGACAGACGAGCGAAGCAGCGGGATCGGGAGTGCGCCGGTAACGGCTAAAAGCATAGGCCTCGAGCAGCCAACCGAGGACAGCGAGACGCGGGCGCGGGAGCTCTCCCTCGAACCGATACGCGGCGGGCGGAAGAGTGCGGGCGAGCGTGCCGGGAAGAAAAGGGTCTTCCTTGGCGGGAGTCTTGCCCAAGCCGAATAGAACGCGCGCGAGGCGGCCGTCCTTGCCGGTCAGCAGCAGCGTGCGGCCGGCCCCAGCCGAAAATCCCTGTTCGCCGGCAGCGGCGTTTTCCGCCGGATCAAGTACGGCGGCGCGGCTTGCCCAACCATCGGGATCGACACAGTGGATGGGGATGGCGCGCCTGGTTGTTGCGGGCAGAAGCAATTTGATCATGGGAGAGATCCGAGGGGAATGGCGGCGGAGACTAAACCAATGCTGCCGAAAGTGCACAGGTTTTCGCGATGGGGCGCGGCGCAGTTATAGTTAATCGTTTGTTGAGGTAAGTCGGCGAAGATAATCGCCGTGACGTTGAATTTGCGTCTGTTTGCGGGAGTTGTGCATGATGAAATCTACACTCGGCGCAGGCAAGCGTTCCAGCCTGCGGCTGGTCGCGGGCGCGAGCCTCCTGGTGCTCGCTGCGCTGCCGCTGGGCGGATGCCAGACGATGAGCAGCGATTCACTGCTCACCGGGTCCACCGGAACGATCTCTCTCAAGCAGACAGCCGATGCTGCAAAGCGCTGGGAAGCCGACCCGAGCAATGCCAAGCTGGCATTCCAGTACATCGGCCTGCTCAAATCGATGGGCCAGACCGACAAGGCGCTGAGCGTGCTGGCGGAGGTTTCGAAACGCAATCCGCAGAACCAAAGCCTGATGACGGTCTACGGCAAAGAGCTGGCGGCGGGGGGGCGCGGCGAAGAGGCAATCGGCGTGCTTCGCCAGGTGGCGGACAGCGGTAAAGCCGATTGGAAGATCCATTCGGCGCTCGGCATGGCCTATGACCAGCAAGGTCAGTTCGCAGATGCGCGCGCCTCCTATCAGGCCGCGCTCACTGCAAAACCCGGTGATGCATCGGTGCTCAACAATCTCGGCATGTCCTATGCATTGGAGGGCAATCTGCCGGAGGCGGAGCAGACGCTCCGGCAGGCAGCGGCCCAGACGCGCGGTGCAGGGGCGGCACGGCTCAGGCAAAACCTGGCACTTGTCGTCGGCCTGCAGGGACGGTTCGACGAGGCGAAGGCGATCATCAGCAAGGATCTGTCCGCCAATGAGGTCGAGGCCAATATGGCTTACCTCAAGACCATGCTTGCGCAGCCCGATCCGTGGCAGCAGCTAAAGCAGCCTGCCAAGAGCGGCTGAACGGCGGACATATACTCGATGTCAAAGCTGAGCCCCTGAGTTCAGGCACCTTGGCAGGTACGGATGGCGGTGGGAGCGCTGTCGGGCCTCTGCATATTTAGCCCTCTCGAGAGGGCACCAGTCCCACTCTGTTAATTCTCGAAATTAATGGAAGTGGGCACCAGTCCTACTCTTCGAAGTAGGCACCTAGGAGGGCCAGCCTCCACCTCTCCTTCTGCGGCAATCACGAAATACAGAAAACAGGGGGTAGGGCAAATACTTCCCTCCCGAGAGAGGTGAGAGGCTTTGAAGCCGTTATTTGCGCATCTCCATGACCTGGATCGCGGAGGGACCAAGGATTATGAGGAAGATCACCGGGAGAAAGAACATGATCATCGGGACGGTGAGCTTCGGGGGCAGACCGGCGGCCTTGCGCTCGGCTTCCTGCATGCGCGCGTCGCGGTTTTCCTGGGCAAGGACGCGCAGCGCCTGGCCGAGGGGGGTGCCGTAGCGCTCCGACTGGATGAGGCTCGTCACCACGGATTTAACCGTGGCAAGGCCGGTGCGCTTGCCGAGATTTTCGAAAGCCTTGCGGCGCTCGGGCAAATAGGACAGCTCGGCGTGGGTGAGGGTCAGCTCCTCGGCGAGAGGAACGGACTGCGAGCCGATCTCGCGAGAAACGCGCTGCAGAGCAGGCTCGATGCCCATTCCCGACTCGACGCAGATCAGCAGAAGGTCAAGCGCATCGGACCATGCCAGCCGTATCGACTTCTGCCGGCGGACGATCAGATTCTTGATCATGACATTGGGCAGGTAGACGCCGGCGATGAGGGCGACGAAAACCGAAGCTAGACGCATCTGCGGAGGAATTTTATCGGCATAGAAGGTCGACGTATAGATGAAGACGCAAACAGCGAGCAGCACCGGCGTTACCAACCGAATGGCCAGAAAAATGAGGAGATGCCGCTCGCTGCGCAGGCCGGCCTGACGCAGCTTGCCGCGGGAATTTTCCGCCTGAAAGAGCTGACGCAGGTTGAGAGCCGCGACGAGCTGGGTCAGAAGTCCCTTGTTGCGCTCTCTGAGTCTCGTCTCGGCCTGCAGGTTGACCTTGTGCTGAGCGCGAAGCCGATCGCGCTCGCCGGACACGAGCCTGAGCCGGCCGCGAAGCTTGTCGCCTTCGACCAGAGGCGCAGCGACGGTGAGAATGGTGGCGAACACGGCAACGGCAATGAGCAGGATGATCAGCCGCTGTGGATCGAGAAGGGAGTCGAGGATGGCGAACATTTAAGGCCTGTTAATATTCGAAATTGATCATCTTGCGCATGACAAGCATGCCGAGCAGCATCCAGATAGCGGAACCCATGAGGATCATGTTGCCGGGGCGGGTGCTCCACAAGGGCGTGAGATAATCGGGACTGAAAATCGAAAGAAGCCCCATGATGCAGAAAGGCAGCGAGCCGATGATAGCCGCGGAGGACTTCGCCTCCTGGCTGACGGAACGGATTTTGGCCTTCATCTTCTTGCGGTCGCGCAGCACCTTGGAGAGATTGCCCAGCGCCTCGGCGAGGTTGCCGCCGGTCTTGGACTGGATCGCCATGACGATCGCGAGGAAATTCACCTCGGCGAGAGGCATGCGCTCAAACATGCGCTCGATACCCTGGTCGATGGTGATGCCGACGCGCTGACCTTCAACCACTTCGAGGAATTCCGGGCCGACCGGGGGCGGCGTCTCGGCAGCAATGACCTTCATCGCATCGCTGACCGGCAATCCTGACTTAAGGCCGCGAACAACGATATCGATGGCGTCGGCGAAGTCGGTGAGGAATACCTGCTGACGGCGACGCCGCAGAAAGCCGAGACACCAGCGCGGCAAGCCGAGGCCGCCGGCACAGGCAGCGGCAAGGGCGGCATACCACGGCAGGGCGAAGAGATAGGCGGCCCCGCCGACTATTGGCCCGAGCACGGCCGACATCAGGTAAAAGTTCCTGGGGCTGGTCTCCAGTCCGGCCTGGCTCAGCATTATCCGCAAGGTGACCCTCTTGCGGCGCATCTTCTCGTCCTTCTCGAGCTGCTTGAGACTTTCCTGCAACTGGCGGCGGCGAGTGTCCTTGGCATCCTCCTTGAGGAACCGCTGGCGGAAGGTGAGCTTCGGGCCCTGCTTGGTTTTGTCGCTCAGCGATTCGAGGCGCCGGGCCTGCATCGTGTCGGCGGCGATGTAGGGGTAGAGCAAGAAAAGCGCCACGCCGCCGACGGCGAGCGCGAATGTCGCGATGATGAGTATCTGGCTGGTGTCTAGGCTGAACATTTCTCGCTCTCCAACCGGGACGGCTGTCAATCCTTGTCGTTGCGCAACTCAGCCTTTTCCAAGGCTTCGGCCAATCGCGTTTCCTCGCCGTAGTAGCGCGCTCGGTCCCAGAAATGCGGGCGGGCGATGCCGGTCGACCGGTGATGACCGATTATGTTGCCTTGAGCGTCCTCACCCATGACGTCGTACACGAATAGATCCTGGGTTATGATGACGTCGCCTTCCATGCCGATTACCTCGGTAATGTGGGTTATGCGGCGCGAACCGTCGCGAAGACGGGCTGCCTGGACGATCACGTCGATCGAGCCGACCACCATCTCCTTTATGGTCTTGGAGGGCAGCGCAAACCCGCCCATGGTGATCATGGATTCAAGCCTGGACATGGCTTCGCGCGGGCTGTTGGCGTGCAGGGTTCCCATCGAGCCGTCGTGGCCGGTGTTCATCGCCTGCAGAAGATCGAAGGCCTCGGGACCGCGCACCTCGCCGACGATGATCCGCTCGGGACGCATACGCAGGCAGTTCTTGACGAGATCGCGCATCGTTATTTCGCCCTCGCCTTCGAGATTCGGCGGGCGGGTTTCGAGGCGGACCACGTGGGGCTGTTGCAATTGCAGCTCGGCGGCGTCTTCGCAGGTGATCACACGCTCATCATGATCGATGTGGCCGGTCAGACAGTTGAGCAGCGTGGTCTTGCCGGAACCGGTGCCGCCCGATATCAGGACATTGCAGCGGACGCGGCCGACGATACCCAGGATGGTGGCGCCTTCCGGCGTGATGGAGGAGAATTTCACCAGGTCGGAGAGTTTGAGCCGGTCCTTTTTGAACTTACGGATGGTGAGGGCGGGCCCATCGATCGCCAGCGGCGGTACGATGACGTTCACGCGCGAGCCGTCTGGCAGGCGGGCGTCGCAGATCGGGCTTGCCTCGTCGACGCGGCGGCCGACCTGGCTGACGATGCGCTGACAGATGTTAAGCAGCTGCGAATTATCGCGAAAGCGAACATTGGTGGACTGTACCTTGCCGTCAACTTCGATGAAGCAGGTGTTGGCGCCGTTCACCATGATGTCGGCTATATCGTCGCGGGCAAGCAGCGGCTCGAGCGGACCGTAGCCCAGCACGTCGTTGCAGATGTCCTCAAGCAGTTCCTCCTGCTCGGCGATGGACATCGCCACGTCCTTGAGGGTGATGATCTCGTTGACGATGTCGCGGATTTCATCGCGGGCGCTCTCTCGGTCGAGCTGTCCGAGCTGCGTGAGGTCGATGGCGTCGATCAGAGCGTTGAAGATCGTGCTTTTGATATCGTAATAATTGTCCGAGCGCCGGTTCTGTGCCTTCGCAGCCGGCGGGGGAGGTGCCGGCCGGCTTTGCGGAACAGGAGCTGGTGCGCCATTGCCGATGCCGAGATTGGGAATCTGCCCGGGTGCCGCCGAGGCCGCAGCAGGGGCTGAGGGAAATGCCGGCGGCGGGGTAACGCCGAGCGGCATTGCAGCAGGCGTGCCGTCTGCGCGCTTTCCGAACATTATTTCTTCCTCAGTGAGGAGAAGAGCGAGTATTTGGCGGCGACCTTGGGTGCTTCACGGCCGGACAGCTGGCTGGCGAGGCTGTTGATCACCTCCGCTGCACGCGACTTCGGCGCGACCTCGATGATCATCTGGCCGTTGCTCGACGCGGTGCCGAACACCTGAGGATCATAGGGAAAGACGGCGAGCGGCTCGATGCCCAGCGCCTTGGCAAATTCAGCCACAGGAATCTCGGGGCGCTTGGGAACACCGACCTGATTGAGCACGATCTTCGGCACGGCGTCGTTCGGGCGCGCCGCCTTGAGCACATCGAACATGTTCTTGGCATTGCGCAGCGAAGCGAGTTCGGGTGTTGCGGTGATCACAACATCATCGGCGTGAACGAGGGTGTGTTTGGTCCAGGCGGCCCACAGGTTGGGCACGTCGACAATGACCAGGGGCACATTATGGCGGACCACGTCGAGCACGGCCGCGACGCCATTGCCGTCGAAGTGGAAGTCGCGGTCGACGAGACCACCGCTGGCAAGCAGGCTAAGCTTGTCGCTGCATTTGGTCAGAAGCCGGTCGAGCAGCGTGGCATCGACCCGCTCGGGTGAGCTCAACGCATCGGCGATGCCCATGCCCGCCTCCTGGTTGAAGTTCAAGCCGGCGGTGCCGAAGGCCAGGTCGAGATCGGTGATCACGGTCTCAATATTGTAGTCGCGCGAGATCAGCCAGCCGAGATTATGGGCGATCGTGCTCGAGCCTACCCCTCCCTTAGCGCCAACGAAGGCGATGACCCGGCCGACGGGCTTGGCCTTGGGATCGTTGTAAAGGCCTGAGACGACAGAGATCATCTGGATAAGATTGATCGGCGCCACAAAATACTCGCTGACGCCCTGGCGCATCAGCTCGCGGTAGAGGATGACGTCGTTTACATGACCGATAACGATGACCTTGGTGGTAGGGTCGCAGACCTGAGCGAGCTGGCTCAGCTCGGTGAGGATCGTCTCGCGCGGGGAATTGGATTCGACGATCAGAAGATTGGGACACAGGGCATTGGAATAGGCCTGAAACGCCCCGATTATGCCTCCCGACTGGATCGTGATGTGAGCTCGCGCCATGCGCCGGTCGGCAGCCACCTGCTGCATGGCCTGCAGGGTGGAGTCATGGTCGCAGAAAATACCGATGTTGATCCTCGGCACGGCGGTGACGAGCGGTTCCGCGGACCTGGATTCTTCGCTGTGTAGTGCTTGCGTCATAGTGATTCCTCAACTTACAAACTCTATTGCTTGGCGACCTCGGAAACCGTCTGGGTCTCCTGCTCGCTCGTAGGAGTGGCGGTGTTCTTCGGCTTGCGATAGTCGACGAAGACCTGGTTGCGGCGCATCGCATCGGCCGGAGTGGCGGTGCGCGGCACTTCAAAGTCCTCCGGATTGGCGACAACGGCGGCGATATTGTTCTGGGTCGCGCAACCAAAGTCGGGCGGCGGCTCGTTCTTCCCCGTCACTGCAATGTCCTCCGACCAATCGCCGCATTCCGGGGTTACCGCAATCTTGCGCTGGAAGATGACAATCACCGGCGCTCCCTTGCCTCCGGCATATTCGCTCTCAAGGATGTTTTCGGGCTCTATTCCATTCATGACCATGATCTGGGTGACACGGCCAGCCACTGCATCAGCGGTAGCGGCCGAACGCGGCCGCTGAATCTGGACACGAGGTGCGCCTGAAGCGTTCGCCTGCTGGGCGAACCTGGCAACGGCGTCCTCCTGGCGTTCACCCAAGGTCGGACGCTTCGTCGAAACATCCAGGCGTACGGAGCCCTTGGCAACCTCGATGGGGAAGCGCTCATAATGCATGGCGGGCTTGTAGTAGTCGTCGATCTCCGCGCCGCCACTGCAGGCGGCAAGCCAGAGCAGCGGCATCAATGCGACACCTGCCGCGGCACGAGAAGAAACCAACCTGATCTTGCGCATCGTTATCATTTCCTACCGCCCTTACTCAACGATGTACCCGACGCTGCCATGGTAGGTGCCCTTCGGGCTGCCACCGGCAATGCCGTAAACCTTGTTCAATCTGCCGAAGAGGATGGTCTGCCGGTCAGTCGGCGTGTTGTAGCGTTCGAACGGCGTGGCCAGCTGCTTCTCATTCACCGGATTCACCACATAGGGGGTCACGATCACCACGAGCTCGGTCTGGTCGGCCTGAAAGTCGCGGCTGCGGAAGAGCGTGCCGAGTATGGGCAGGTTCTTCAGGCCAGGCGTGCCGTTGATATGCTGTTTGACCGTGTCCTGGATCAGTCCGGCCATGATCATCGAGCCGCCGCTCGGCAGCTCGACGGTGGTTTCGGCGCGGCGGACCTTGAGGGCCGGAATGGTGACACTCGAGCCGGATGAACCTGAGGTGACAGTTATGGCGTTCTCGTTAGAGAGCTCGCTGACCTCCGTGCTGATGCGCATGCTGATCTGGCCTTCCGACATGACGACCGGGGTGAATCCGAGGCCGACGCCGAAAGGCTTGAACTCGATTGTGATTTCAATGTCGTCGGATCCGACAGGCACGGGATACTCGCCGCCGGCAAGGAATTTGGCGGACTCACCTGAGATCGCGGTCAAGGTCGGCTCGGCGAGCGTTCTGAGGAAGCCGTCGCGCTCAAGCGCT
>DATFOT010000314.1:0-7347 GCA_035265265.1 Aestuariivirgaceae bacterium
CCTCGGCATAACGGTCCATCCGCGGACTGACGACCGTCGCCTCGGGGCAGAGTTCGAGCGCCTTGAACATGGGCATGGCCGATCGGACCCCAGAGATGCGAGCCACATAGCAGGCAGTCGAGACAACACCGCGCTTTCCGCCCCCGACGATCACCGGCTTGTCCTTCAGGTCGGGATCGTCGCGTTTTTCGATAGCGGCATAGAAGGCGTCGCAGTCGATATGCGCGATCGACAAAGAGCAGAGTTCATGATGGCGAAGAAGCCGCGGGCCGCGACAGATCGGGCATCGGCGATCGCGCTCGCCGACCGCATTCAGGCAGTCCCGACAAAATGCAAAGTGTTTCGCATCTCCGGCAATTGCCTGCATGGGTGGACCGGCATGGTTGTTCAACCATCGGCATCATAGCATCGCTGGAGCGTCAGATGGAGTCCTACCCTCGATGGGCTGTCGCGCCCGGCGATGCTCGTGAATAATCCAGAACACGGCGGCTACCACGACCATCATGGCTGCGATCTCCAGGGTAAGGCTGGCGTGATGGCCGATCCAGTCTTCCAGATGATGAGAAGCAGATGACACAAAGCCGGCGACGGCCGAAAGCACGGCGGCAAAATTGATGTGGCTCGGCTGATGCAGTCTCTCGGGCATTGGTTCTATGCCGCGCCCTGCGTCCGTGGTGGGAGCCTTTGAAGCCGCCGGTCGATCCGCCGTGAGCGAAGCTACCGCCAGGTCGCCAGTCAGAAACAGTGCCGCCTCCGCGGCGCGGCGCCTGATCAAACCCGGAAGGACTTTGCCGCCCGCTTTCACCCACAGGGCCAAATCGGCAGGCACTTGATCAAAACAACAGGCGTTTACCGATCTGAGAACGGAGGAGCTGCGAAAGTTGCCGAGACCCACGTTGAAGGCGAAACTCACCAAGGCTGAAAACTGGTTATCGTTCAGCTGCGTGGTAATTGCCGATTTGACGCCGGCGGAAAAGGTCTCCAGATCGCGCATCAGAATTCCCGTTGCTTCAGCGCGGGTCACGGTCAAGCCCGGAGCTACGCAAGGAAGACCCGAGGCTGACGTGTGACCATAGCCGATGGTCCAAACACCCACGGCGTCCTGGTAAGCCTCGGTGCGACAGCCCTCGAATTCACATATCAGAGCAAAACCCCGGTCATTCAATTTCATGATCGTCTCACAGCGAATTTGACTGGAGACTAGCCTTTAAACCTTAACTTGCGTTAAAAGAGCGATACCCGCATTGCGGGATATCGTTTGACTGGGCTCGCGAGCTATTTGCATCAGGCGGGCAGGTTCCGATACGCTGAGCATCGAGGAACACATATGTACAAGCTGTACAATGTCAGGCGCTGGGGTTCGATGGCGCCGCATTTCGTGTTGGAAGAACTCGGGGTGCCCTATCAGAACATCTGGATGACGCCAGAGCAGGTGCGAAGCGAGGAATTCAAACGCCTCAGCCCTCTGGGCTTCGTGCCCGCACTCGGCCTCGACGATGGCCGCGTGATCATCGAATCCATGGCAATCGTCGCGTTCCTTACCGAGGCCAATCCCAATCGGGGGATGAGCCCGCGCCCGGGCAGCGACGATGCGGCAGTCTATCTTTCGTTGCTGGCCTTCATGTCGTCGAACATCTACGCCGTGCTCAATTTCGCCGAGTTTGCAGAGGACTACGCCTCCGAGCCAAGTGCGCAGCAGGGTATTCGGGAGAAGGCGATCCTATCCTATCAGCGGAGTTTTGATATCCTCCACGAGCGGCTGACAAAGGAAGGGCCATTCCTGCTCGGAGAGACGTTTTCGGCAGCCGATCTCTATCTTTTCATGCTGACGATATGGGCCAAACCAAGCGAACGCGAATTGCTTGAGCGCTGCCCGGCCATTGCAAGACTTTGCGATGACATCCGAGGCAGGCCGAGGCTCAAGGCAGCGCTCGAAGCTCATGGCGTGATGAAACCGGCGAGCGGGACTGCATGAGGCTCAGCGCTGAAAAATAGAGCTCAGAACTCAGTTTGATGTGAGCCGGCCAGAAGGCGGAGCGCCAAGCCCGGCAATTCTGCATCGATGGCCTCATTTTCGCAGAACTGAAGAAGCAAGGTTTCATCGGCGAGGAGATGTTCGAGCACGGCAGCTTGAAACGAGCGCTCCGGGGCGAGCGCCCGAATGGCGACTGGCTCAATTCCAGTCAGTGCCATAAAGCGGCCGAGGCGGTCGCCGTCGGCAGCGAGAAAGCCAAGGGCCCTCAAGGAAATGGCTGAGGCCGTATCGGCATCGAGGAGGAGTTTCGGCATTGGTTTTGCGAGTGATTTACCACAAACTGACGGGTTAATCATGCGTGGCAGACCATTAAAGGCTTGGTTACACAATGCGGTCACTATGACCCGCAACAACCGGTATTCCCTTGGATTCACGTCGAATTTCAAGCCGAAGCCAAACACAGGGGCGGAACGCCTTGCTCAATGGTGCGGCCATCATGAATAGCTCATCGAATTCGCCCCAGGCCAAGCAGGGGGTGAAATCCGTGCTCATCGTGGAGGACAATGAACTGAACATGAAATTGTTCAGCGATCTTCTCGAGGCGCATGGTCACCGGGTAATTCAGACGCGCGACGGATTGTCGGCGCTGGAACTCGCCCGCAAACACAAACCCGACCTCGTGCTCATGGACATTCAGCTGCCGGAAGTTTCCGGCATCGAAGTCACCAAATGGCTCAAAGAAGCCGACGATCTGAAGCACATCCCGGTCATCGCGGTCACCGCTTTCGCCATGAAGGGCGATGAAGAGAAGATCAAAGAGGGCGGCTGCGAGGCCTATATCTCCAAACCGATTTCGGTTCTGAGTTTTCTGCAAACCATCGATGGATTTCTCAAGAAGGCATCATGACTGCCCGGGTTCTCGTCGTCGACGACATTTTGGCAAACGTCCGGCTGCTCGAAGCGAAGCTGACGGCAGAATATTTCGAAGTGCATACGGCGATGAATGGCGTCGACGCGCTGGAATCAGTGCAGCGGGTGAAGCCCGACATCGTATTGCTCGACGTGATGATGCCCGGCATGGACGGCATCGAAGTGTGCCGGCGCATCAAAGGCAATCCCCAAACTCATCATATTCCAGTGGTGATGGTGACGGCGCTTGACCAGCCCGACGACAGGGTGAGGGGTCTCGAAGCCGGTGCCGACGACTTCCTCACCAAGCCGGTGAGCGATCTTGCGCTATTCTGCCGGGTGAAAAGCCTGGTGCGGCTGAAGATGCTGACCGACGAGCTGCGCTCGCGCGCGGCGGCAGGCGAATCGATGGGCCTCGTCAAGGTCGTCGAGCAGGACGTTCTCGGCCAGGAGCCGGGAAAGATCCTGCTCATCGACAACCGCAACAACCTGCTGGCGCGCATCAAGGGCACGATCGGCAAGCGGCACGAGATCAAGTCGCTCGATGATCCGCAGCTGGCATTGTTCGAGGCCACGGAAAACGGATATGAGCTGATCATCGTCAATCTGGATTTCGACAATTTCGATGGATTGCGCCTGTGCTCGCAGCTTCGCTCGCTCGAACGAACGCGGCAGGTCCCTATTCTGATCATCGTCGATCCCGACGACCACGAGCGCCTGCTGAGGGCGCTCGATATGGGGGTCAACGACTATCTGCTGCGGCCGGTGGACAAGCAGGAGCTGATGGCGCGCGTCAACACGCAGATCAAGCGATGGCGCTATACGGAGCAGCTGCGCAGCAATGTGAAGCAATCGATCGAAATGGCGGTGACCGACGCGCTGACCGGGCTCTATAACCGCCGGTTCATGGAGAAGCAGCTCTCGGCCCTGACCCTCAATGCCGCGAACCGCGGAAAGCCGCTATCGCTGCTCGTGGTCGACGTCGATTACTTCAAGTCGATCAACGACAATCACGGCCATGACGTCGGCGACAGGGTGCTGCAGGAACTCGCTGCCAGGTTGAGGGAAGGCCTGCGCAATCTCGATCTGCCGTGCCGGACCGGAGGCGAGGAGTTCATCGTCGTTCTCCCCGATACCGACAAAGCCGTGGCGCTCCGGGTTGGCGAACGGGTTAGAAAGCTGATCGGCGCCAAGCCCTTCAATGCAGGCGCCAAGAGCGGACCCTTGACGATCACGGTGTCCATCGGCGTCGCCTCCTTCGAAGCGGCTGAAGATACGATGGAATCGCTCCTCAAGCGGGGCGATGAGGCGCTCTACCAGGCGAAGCGCGAAGGCCGAAACCGTGTAATTCCCGCTGCCGCTTAGATGCGATCGCCCGCCCGTTTGCGGCCACGCACCGGCCATGGAAAATCCTTAAATTTAACTATTTCAATTTGGGCACCGCTTTTACTTTAAGCCTTTACCCTAGCTCAGAAATTTCCTCTCTGAGTCTACTTCAGAGTTGGCGTCTGCACGATGATCCTATAAATTAAATCAAGTCATTGCCTAAGGCAGGCAAAGGGAGCTGGGAAGAGTTCCACAAGCGGCGGCCATACTTCAAGATTTGAAAACCCGACGCAGGAGCTTCCGGCAGTCCTCTGGACCAAGACGCAGGTCCATTTGTTTGCCCCGGGGCTCTCAGGTCCGCCGCATCTCCTGAGTCCACGGGGTTGGCCGGTTCGGTGCAGTTCGAGTGGCCTCCTCGACAAAAGCACCGAGCCGGCCGCCTTTTCCAAGAAAAGTCACGCACCTTTCCCAAAAACGTCATGGCCGGACTTGATCCGGCCATCTCGTGCTGGCGGCAGATGCGCGGATCAAGTCCGCGCATGACACCAATTGAATTTACTTTATCTTGGATTCCTTGAACTCGACGTGCTTGCGCGCGACCGGATCGTATTTCTTCATCGACAGTTTCTCGGTCTGGGTGCGCGAGTTCTTTTTCGTGACATAGTAATAGCCGGTACCGGCGCTACTCACGAGCTTGATCTTCAACGATATTGCCTTGGCCATCTCAATCTCCCGGCGCGGGGCGCTGCTGCCCCGGCGTTTCGTCGGAGAGCATATGGGGCAGGGCACGGAGGCGTGTCAAGGCGGGGCCCCGGCCCTACAGCTGGTCACGGCGCCACGACTTACCCTTGGCATAGCCGAAAACGACGGGACAATCGGGGTGAAGGGTGCCGTCTGCGCGCAGGGAATTCCGTACAGCGCCCAGTATCTCGCGGGTTATCGATGGAAGATCGAGCGCAAGCGCTTCGGTGAAGGAAAACCACCGGGGTGCAAGCAGCTCGTCATTGGCGCGGCGCACGGGTGCATCGAGATTTGCCAGCAGGCCGGCATTGGCGAGAAAGAATCTCGAGTCATATCGTCTCGTGCGGCCGGGCGGCGTGATGGCTCTGGCAACAAAAGCCAGCTGCGAGAGATCGGGGGCGAAGCCCAGATCGAAGAACGGCTGCCACGCCCCCACCCGCGACGGCGGCGGGGAAGACCGGAACGGGCGCCCGAGAATTAGACCCGTCTCCTCAAAGGTTTCACGCACGGCAGCCATGGCGAGCGCTCGGGCGCGGCGGGCGCTCGGCCGGCCGCGCATGCGCAGCATCAATTTTTCCAGACTGCGGGAATCGAGATCTACCGCCGGGCACACCTGGGCATCCGCTTCGTCCACGGCGCCGCCGGGAAAGACGAATTTTCCCGGCATGAAGCTGTGGCGCTCATGCCGCCTGCCCATCAGTACGCGAAGCTCAGGGCCATCGCTGCGGATTAGAATGAGAGTGGCCGAATCCCTTGGTCTTTGCGCTGAGCCTGCGCGCACAAGGGAACCGCGGGCATCTGCGTCGCTCAGCGGCGCCTCGCGCTGCGTTTGGCTTTGGCGCGACCCGCCGCCTGCCGGCGGGGCAGGGGCTTGCCCTTGCGGCCGGGTGAAATCATTGCGAAGCGGATGCCGCCCGACACGGGCGTGACTTCCTTTAGCTCGACCTCCACGCGATCGCCCAGCCGGTAGGTCTCGCCGGTTCTCTCGCCGACGAGCGCGTGACTGGATTCGTCATAGACGAAATAACCGCCGGACAGAGAGGAAACGGGGATGAAACCATCGGCCCCGGTTTCGCTCAGCGTGACGAACAGGCCGGCGCCGACCACGCCATTGATGCGCGCGTCGAAATGCGTGCCGATCCGGTCGGAGAGATGAGCCGCGACAAGGCGGTCGATGGTGGCGCGCTCGGCCGCCATGGCGCGCCGTTCGGTGGCGGATATCAGATCGGCCGTATCGACGAGAGAGAGCTTATCTTCCTCGCTCAGACCGTCCTTACCAAGCCCGAGCGCGGTGATGAGCGCGCGATGAACGATGAGATCGGCATAGCGGCGTATGGGAGAGGTGAAATGTGCATAGCGCCGAAGATTGAGACCGAAGTGGCCGCGGTTCTCGGGCGAATAGACCGCCTGCGCCTGAGAACGGAGCACGACCTGATTGACCAGATTTTCGTAGTCCTTGTTCTTCACCTTCTGGAGAATACCGTTGAACAGCCGCGGCTTCAGCACTTGGCCGAGGGGCAGGGGCAGGCCGAGCGTTTTGAGAAACTCGGCGAGGGACTGTAGTTTCTCGCGCGCTGGAGGCTCGTGCACGCGGTAGATCAAGGGCGTGCGACGTTCTTCCAGGGTTTCAGCCGCGGCGACATTGGCCTGAATCATGAACTCCTCGATTAGCTTGTGAGCATCGAGGCGCTCGGGCACGAAAATCCGCTCTATAATGCCATGCGCATCGAGAAGAATTTTGCGTTCCGGCAGATCGAGTTCAAGAGGTCCGCGGTCGCCGCGAGCCTGGCTCAAGGCATGGAATGCACGCCAAAGCGGCCTGAGCACGGGATCGAGAAGCGCGGCCGTTTTGGTGTTGGGAGACCCATCGATCGCCGCTTGCGCTTCCTCGTAGGCAAGCTTCGCAGCCGAGCGCATGACCACGCGGGCGAAGCGGTGGCTCTTCTTGCTACCGGTGCGGTCAAAGGTCATGAAACAGGCAAGGGCGGCGCGATCCTGCTTCTCGCGCAGGGAACAGAGATCATTGGAAATGCGCTCCGGCAGCATCGGAACGACGCGATCGGGAAAGTACACCGAGTTGCCGCGAATGCGCGCCTCGCGGTCGAGCGTCGTGCCGGGACGGACATATTGCGCCACATCAGCGATGGCGACAATGACTCTGAAGCCGCCGGGGTTCGCCGGATCCCCATCGGGCTCGGCCCAGACCGCATCGTCATGGTCGCGGGCATCCAGCGGGTCGATTGTGATGAGCGGAACCGAGCGCAGATCTTCACGCCCGCTCGGATCGAAATTCCTCAGTGCCGAGGTTTCGACCAGGGCGGCATCGGGAAAATGCGTCGGTATGCCATGCTCATGAATCGCGATGAGCGAAATATTACGCTGGTCCTTCAGGTCGC
>DATFOT010000315.1:0-2894 GCA_035265265.1 Aestuariivirgaceae bacterium
TAAAAAGCCCTCTCGGCGATCTTCACCTCCCCAATCCCGAGGTAACCGACGATCCCGCTCGAATAGGACCAGTCGAGATCGTGCTCTTCGCAGTCAAGCTGTGGGACACCGATCGGGCGGCATGGCAGAGCCGTCCACTCATCGGCCCGAACACGCGCGTGATCACCCTTCAGAACGGCGTCGACAGTGTCGAGCAAATTGCGCCGATTCTCGGCGCCGAACACGTCATCGCCGGGAGCGCCTATATCGCCACCGTCATATCCTCGCCCGGTATCATTGCTCACACAGGGAATTTCGCTCGTCTGGTTTGCGGCCGCATTGATGGTGATGCCGATGAACAGCTTCGCATTTTCGTCGATGCGGCGAAAGCGGCTGGCCTGGACATAACGCTTTCCGACGACATGGAGCGCGAGCGCTGGCAAAAATTTGTATTTCTGGTCGGATTGTCGGGAGCAACCGCCTCGATGCGCATGCCGCTCGGGCCGATTCTTGCCGATCCCGACACGCGCAAGTTCCTTTACAATCTTATGCGCGAGGTCGTATTGGTCGCGCGCGCCAAGGGCGTCTCCATTCCCGACGATTACGGCGACGACCGTATGAAATTCGCTGCATCAGCGTCGCAGACGTTCAAGTCCTCATTATTGCACGATCTCGAACGCGGCAATCGCCTCGAGATCGATTGGCTGGCAGGCAAGATCGTCCAACTGGGCCGCGCGCTCGGCGTAGCGACCCCCATGAACGAGGCGGTCTATGCTATGCTCAAGTTGCATCGCTTAGGCCAAAGCAAAGGCTAGGCTGACAATCGCTGATCGGCCGTCCGTGAATTGTGGCGGCGTTTATGTGATTTCCTGCGGCGCTTCCTGTCACCGGTGCCGCGCTGGTTATTGTCCCGTGCGTCGGCGGGGTTCGCGTTACTTGGCGACGGCCGGCCAGCCAGCCGGTGGTCCACCGGCTGGATTTCGGCTCTGATCAGCCGCTCGATTGCCCTGAGCAGCGAGCGCTGCTCGGGTTCGCAAAACGAGATGGCGATGCCGCTGGCGCCAGCACGCGCCGTGCGGCCGATGCGATGCACATATGACTCCGGAACTTCGGGAAGATCGTAATTGACGATATGCGATACCTCGTCGATATCAATCCCACGCGCGGCTATGTCGGTCGCCACGAGAACGCTCGCATGCCCGTTTCGGAATTTGCCCAACGCGCGCTCACGCTGCACTTGCGATTTGTTCCCATGGATGGCCAATGCTTCGACCGCAGCGGCGTTTAAGCCCTTTACCAGCCTGTCGGCGCCCCGCTTGGTGCGCGTGAACACGATGCTTCGCGGCATGGTGCTCAACAGATCGACCAGCACGCGAAGCTTATTGCTGGCGGAAAGATGGATCACTTGCTGGCTCACGGACTCGACCGTCGTTGCTGCAGGTGTGATTTCCAGCCTGACCGGCTCATTCAGAAGTTCCTTCGCCAGCGCGGCGATTTCCCGCGGCATTGTCGCGGAGAAGAACATGCTTTGCCGGCGCTTCGGCAGCAGGCGTGTGATTTTGCGAATGGCATGAATGAAGCCCAGATCGAGCATCTGGTCGGCCTCGTCCAGAACGAACACCTCAATTTTTTCAAGACTCAGGGCGCGGCGGTCGACGAGATCGATGAGCCTGCCGGGGGTCGCAACCACGATATCGACGCCCGGCCGCAGAGCTCGTATCTGCTGATTGATGGAAACACCGCCATAGACGGTTGCGACGCCAAGCCGCGAGAACCGGCCGTACTCCCGGATTGCGTTGCCGATCTGTGCACAAAGCTCCCGCGTGGGAGACAATATCAGCGCATGGCATGTTCCGGGCTGCGGCCGTGAACCTCGAGCGGCGAGCCGGTCGAGAATCGGCAAGGTGAAAGCTGCGGTTTTGCCGGTACCAGTTTGCGCAATGCCCAAAAGGTCGCCTCCGGCAAGCAGCACCGGTATCGCACGCGCTTGGATGGGCGTAGGGACCTGATAATTCTGAGCAGCGAGGGCTTTGAGCAGTGCCCCGCTCAGGCCAAGGTTTTGAAAATCTGTCACGATATACTCTTTCTATTCGGAACGCTTATGGAGCGCACGTCCATGTCCGATGCGGCTGCCATTCCAATAGGGAACGAGCCTGGACGGCGCTTTTAAACCTTCCGCGTGACAGGAATGTTTGGGTGATCTCCCTGGCCAGGACGCATCCGCAAAGGGATGCTTCACGCAAGACCCCTTAGTAGGCCGTGGGAGCAGGAGGTATATGGGGCGAGTTGCGGCAATTGTCAAAGCTCATTTCGCGCCCCACGCGCTGTATGATTGCCAATATGATTAAGGCTGAACCTCTTGCGAGTTTCATTCCCGGCGGAAATTGCAGGGTCCGATACTCTGTGAACTTGCTCTTAACGATTTAGGAGAATGATGCTCGCCGGGACTGGCGCGTGTAAGTGTGTGGGAGCTTACGCATGCGTGTCTCGTCAGTAGCCATTATCCTGGTGCCGGTAATGCTTGCTCTTTGTTCCAGGCCTTCTCCTGATACAACCTATCTCCTCAATTGTCGGCTGATTAATTCCGGCCCTGCCATCTAGCGGCAGGGCTGCAAAGCTGAAACCAGGGAGGTGCCACGGATAACGATGGCGAAACCCCAAATCCAGCGACCAGAAAAACCGGGGCCCAACTAACTCATAGAGCCGGCCGTGTTCTGCTCCATGTTCGTGAGGGAGCAGGAGCGTTGGCCGCACGAACCCTCGTTCTTTTTCTGTCCGTCCAATGTCTGGCCCCGAATTATGACCGTGCTCCCTGAGTTAGTGCTTGCATGACGATGCATAACGCGCCAGGCAGTCTGACCGACAACGGTGTAAGCTCAAATGGACTGGACCGTCACCTTCGCCTTAATGGCAGC
>DATFOT010000316.1:0-11111 GCA_035265265.1 Aestuariivirgaceae bacterium
AAAGACCTTCCAGGCGATCGTCATTCCGGAAGCCGTCGAGAAGCTGCAGCCATTGACCAGATCGCTTTACCCCTATGACAATCTGGCGGAGTTCCAGCAGAAGGCGAAATTCTTCCCCATGCCCCCGCTGGAGCCGGATGGCACGCATGCCAGCTATACGGATTGGCAGGCAGCCTATCAGAAGTTCAAGGCCGCCTGACCCTCGTGCGGGAGCGGGCTCGCGCCCGCTTCTGCGTCGACAAGCATGTCCCTCCTCGCCGGCAAGATTATCATCGTTACGGGCGCCGCCTCGGGCATCGGCCGTGCCGGCGCGAGGGGATTTGCCGCAGCCGGTGCGACCGTCGTCATTGCCGATATCGACACGGAGCGCGGGCCTCAGGTTGCCGACGAGATCGGCGGCGGCCGAGCGCTGTTTCTCCCCCTCGATGTGCGCGACACAAGCCAGGTGCAAGCCATGGTCTCTTCGGCCTGTGCAAAATTCGGCCATATCGACGGCTTGTTTCACAACGCAATGAACGTGCCGCTCATCAATCGCGGCGACCGGCGCGCCACCGAGCTGCCCGAAGAAACCTGGCATGAGATCATCGATCTCGTTCTGAACGGCACGTTTTACTGCTGCAAATATGTGGGCCGGCAGATGCTGAAGCAGGGCTCAGGCTCGATCATTCTGACCGCGACGACCGACGCGCTCATCGGTCAGGCCGGCATCGACGGCTATACGGCCGCCAAGGGCGGGGTCGTCGCCATGACGCGCTCGCTGGCCGCCGGCCTGTCGCCGCAGGGCGTGCGGGTGAACGCGATCTGTCCCGGCTTTGTCGAAACGCCGCACCAGGCGCCGTTCATGGCCGATCCCGTCGAACGCAAGAAGATCGAGGATTTGCACCTCATGGGCATTCTGGAGCCTGAGGATATCGCCGAGTTCGCGGCTTTCCTCGCATCCGACAAGGCGAGGCGGGTGACGGGCGGCGTGTTCCCCGTCGATTCCGGTTATACGGCGTTCAAGGGTCTCATGTCGCTCAAGGACACGATAGCGCGTTAGCATGCGCGACCGCGGTGCCACCTATCTGCTGCTTGCCCCTGCTGCCCTGATTTTCGGCACGCTCTTCGTGCTGCCGCTGATCTATTTCCTGGTAATCAGCTTCTGGCGGGTTCGGCTGTTCAAGCTCAGTCCCGACTTCACTTTCGTCAATTACCTGCAGGTCTTCGATCTTCATTTGCCGACGCTGATCTTCACCCTGTCGCTCGCCTTTCTTATCGCTGTGCTGACGACCGCGCTGGGGTTCACTTACGCCTATCTCATCCGGTTCAAGGCCGGCCGCTGGGGACCGACGCTTCTGTTCATCGCATTGATCACCCTGTTCGGCGGGTATTTGATGAAGATCTATTCCTGGATGACCATCCTCGGCATCACCGGCGTGCTGAATACCGCACTGCGTGCGCTCGGGATCATCGAGGAGCCGTTGCCCTGGCTGTTTTACAATGTCGGGGCGGTGGTGGTTACGCTGGTGAATTTCCTGCTCCCCCTCGCGGTCCTGCCGATTTATGCATCCATGCGCGGCATCACCGATATCGAGATGGAAGCCGCGCGCGACTTGGGCGCAGGGGCCTGGCGCCGCTTTTCCGATGTCGTGGTGCCGCGTTCGCACCCCGGCATCATGGCGGGATTTGCCCTCTGCTTCCTGCTCGCCGCCGGCGACTATCTCACCCCGCAGCTCGTCGGCGGCAAGGTCAATATGATCGGCGTGCAAATCGCACCGCAATTCGGCGGTCTTGGCAATTGGCCCATGGGTGCCGCCATGTCCTTTGTAACGCTCGGCTCCTCGCTCGCCGTCATAGTTTTCGCCCTCTATCTTCTGTCGCAATGGCGGCCGCGATGAACAGGCCCTCCAATATTCTCTGGGCCGGCGTCGGCACGCTGTTCGTCCTGTTCCTTCTATCGCCGCTCGTGCTTGTCGTGCTTTTCGCCTTCACCAGCCGACCGCAATCGGCCTTCCCGATCGAAGCCTTGTCGCTGCGCTGGTGGCAGGCGATGCTGGCCAACCCGAATTTCCTCCCCGCCCTCAAGAACAGCCTCCTCATCAGCGGCACTGTCGGCATCGTATCGGCAATCGTCGGCACCATGGCCGCCTTGAGCCTGACACAGCTCGACCCCTGGCGCGCGCGACTGGCCACCGCTCTGCTCTGCCTGCCGCTGATGCTGCCGCCGCTGGTGTTGGGCGTGGCGCTGCTCATCTTCTATTCACGCGCCCGAATTCCCATGGGGCCGCAGACCGTCGTGATGAGCCATCTGCTGTTTGCCCTGCCCTTCGTGGTGCTCGTGCTTTATGCCCGCTTGCGCAATTTCGATTTCCGCGTGGTCGAGAGCGCGCGCGACCTCGGTGCCTCGCCGTTGAGAGCCTTTTTCACGGTAACCCTGCCGATCATCAGCCCGACGGTCATCGGCGCCGCGCTCATCGCGACGGCCCTGTCGCTCGACGACTTCGTGATTACTTTCTTCACCATCGGCAAGGGCATGACCTTGCCCACTTTCGTGTTTGCGATGATCCGCACCACCGTCACGCCCGCTGCCAATGCGGTCGGCACGCTCATCCTGCTCATGACGATCGGCGCCACGCTGACGGCACTCTGGCTGACGCGTTACCGCGGTTAGCTCAGCCTTCGACCACGCGGTGATCGCCCGCCGCCCAGCCGATCTTTACCGGTTCGCCGATCTTGAGCGACCGGCGCAATGCAGCACTGGGATTATGCACGCTCACCCTATGGCCCGACTTCATCGCAACGACGTATTTGACGAAGACGCCGAGGAAAATGATGTCGATCAGAACGCCCTCCAGCTCGACATCGCTCGACAGCGCTACGGGCGAAATCTGCACGGCTTCCGGCCTCACCACGATGGTGACCGGCCCATCCGCCCCGGCCGACGATATGCGTTCGCCGCTGTCGAGCTTGACCACGCCCGCCTTGCGCGTGCCGGCGAACACGTTGGCCTCACCGATAAAGGTTGATACAAAACGTGTCTTGGGCGCGGAGTAGATTTCCTCAGGTCCGCCCTCCTGGATAATCTCGCCCTGGTTCATGACCGCAATGCGATTGGCGAGACCCAGCGCCTCGCCCTGATCATGCGTCACGAACACGAACGTGCCGCCGATCTGGCGATGGATGCGTCTCAGCTCCTCCTGCATCGCTTGGCGCAGTTTGAGGTCGAGCGCTGCCAGGGGCTCGTCGAGCAGCAGCACCTGCGGCCGCATGACCAGCGCGCGAGCGAGCGAAACGCGTTGCTGCTGGCCGCCCGACAGCTGGTCGATCGAACGGTCGACGAATTCCTCGAGCCGCACCAGCGCTATGGCCTGCTCCACTCTTTGCTGGATTTCCGCCGCCGGCCGCCGTGCCGTCTTGAGCCCATAGGCAATGTTCTGGCGCACGCTCATGTGCGGAAAGAGCCCATATCCCTGGAACACCGTATTGGTCGGGCGCTTTTCCGGTCCGAGCCCGGTGACGTCCTGCCCATCGATCTCGACCATGCCGGTGGTCGGCGCGACGAAGCCGCCGATGATGCGCAGCAGCGTCGTCTTCCCGCAGCCGGACGGCCCGAGGATGGCGAGAAAATCGCCGCGGTTTATCTTGAGATCGAGCTGCTTCACCGCACTCACTTCGCCATAGCGCTTGCTGATGCCGCTGAGCCGAACGAGGGGCGCGGCAGCCGTTCTGGCCGGTGGCATGGCGTCGCGCAGCGAAGGATCGTTCATCCTGTCTCCCATGCCCTCGATGATCAGGGTCTCAGGCGGCTTTGTCCAGCACCGGCAGAAGGCTTTGCACTTGACACTAATTGCTGCCGTGGCGATGACTTCTCTTTCAGGTCATCGGAGGTGCTCATGGCGCAGCCGGAATGCGTCTTCGAGGCAAAGGACTGGCTTGGCGAAAGCCCGTGCTGGCATCCAGGCGAGCAGGTTCTTTATTGGACGGACGTGCCCTCCAAGGTGATGAAACGCTGGAACCCAAGGACCGGCGAGCACAAGATCTGGCCGATGCCCGAGATGGTGACGGCAATTGCGGTGCGCAGATCGGGCGGATTCATCATAGCTTCGCACACCGGCATCGACTTCTTCGATCCGCGCAGCGGACGTCGAACCCGCTTTGTCGCGCCCGAAAGCGCTAAGCCCGCCAACCGCTCCAACGACGGCAAATGCGATCGCCGGGGCCGCTTCTGGTATGGCACGATGATGAACAACTTTGCCGAGGACATGAGCGAGACGCCGATAACGGCACACACCGGCGGCCTCTATCGCATCGATCCCGACGGGTCGGTGCACATATTCGAACGTGAGCTTGGCATCGCCAACACCTTTGCCTGGAGCCCGGACGAGAGCACGATGTATTTCGCCGATACGCTCCATGCGATCTACGCCTATGATTTCGAGACGGCTACAGGGCGGATCGGCAATCGGCGCATCTTCGCGAGGGCGGACCCCGCGACATACGGGCACCCCGACGGCTCCACGATCGATGCTGAAGGATTCCTGTGGAACGCCCGCTGGGACGGCGGCTGCATCATCCGCTGGGCGCCCGACGGCAGTATCGACCGCGTCGTCAGGCTGCCCTGCCGGCGCGTGACGAGCTGCATTTTCGGCGGCCCGGACCTCGACACCCTCTACATCACCACGGTTCGCTATGGCTTGAGCGATGCCGATTTGGCCGAGCAGCCCCTGGCCGGCGGGATCTTCGCGCTCGATCCGCAGGTGAAGGGGCTGCCGGATGGCCAGTTCGCAGGCTAGGTGATAATTGCAATAACAGCGCTGCAACCACTAAGGGGAGGACAGTTTGGCCTACGCACCGAAAGCTGACCGTTACGGAAAAATGCAATATCGCAACTGTGGCAGGAGCGGTCTCAAACTGCCTGTCTTGTCGCTTGGCCTTTGGCATAATTTCGGCGGCCCCGCGCCCACCAAAGTCCAGCGCGATCTTCTGCGGACGGCTTTCGACCTCGGCATCACCCATTTCGATCTCGCCAACAATTATGGTCCGCCTTACGGCAGCGCCGAAGCCAATTTCGGCCAAATCTTCCGCACCGACTTCAGGCTCTTGCGCGACGAACTCATCATTTCGACAAAAGCCGGCTGGGACATGTGGCCGGGCCCCTACGGGCAGGGCGGCGGCTCGCGCAAATATGTTCTGGCGAGTCTCGACCAGAGCCTGAAGCGGATGGGGCTCGACTATGTCGACATCTTCTACTCACATCGGTTCGATGCCGATACGCCGCTTGAGGAGACGATGGGCGCACTTGCGACTGCCGTGCAGCAGGGCAAAGCGCTCTACGTCGGCATCTCATCCTATTCGGCGGGAAAGACCCGTGAAGCGATCGCCCTCCTGCGCGAGCTCGGCACGAGGCTGCTCATTCATCAGCCCTCATACAACATGTTCAACCGCTGGATCGAAGCCGATCTCCTCCACACGCTCGACAAAGAGGGGGTCGGCTGCATCCCGTTCTCCGTGCTGGCCCAGGGACTTTTGACCGACAAATACATGGCGGGCGTGCCGAAGAATGCCCGCATCAACCGGCCCGGCGGCAATTCGCTACGCCGCGAGCACTTGAGCAAGGAGAATCTGGCGCGGGTGCAGGCACTCGATGCTGTTGCCAGAAATCGCAGCCAGACGCTCGCCCAAATGGCAATAGCCTGGGTATTGCGCGACAGCCGCGTCACGTCGGCCCTGATCGGCGCCAGCACGCCCGAGCAGATCAGAAACAATGTCGCCGCCCTCGACAATCTCGAATTCACGCCCGCAGAGCTTTCGACGATTGACGAATACGCTCGAGAAGGGCATCTGAATTTGTGGGAGAAGCCAAGCACCGATCAGCGGGTTTGACCGGCATGGTGCTTCGGCGCGGCAGCGAAGTTCTTACATAGGGATTATGTCGACGTGACCAGCAACATCGATGGATTGGGCCCGGTGACGGAGGGCAGGACGGCGAGGGTCCCGGAGGGTTACCGGTCGGGGATCATCACGGCCATAACGGTTCTCCTTGGCTTCTCGCTCTCCTTTCTGCGCTACTGGGGTTTCGAGGCAGCCGGCGATTGGACCCTGCCCTCCCTCATCTCGACGGGCATGCTGGTTTTGGCCATTGCACTGCAAATTTTCGCGCTGTTCAGATCGCTGCGCATCGAAGACAGCGATGCTGGGGAATACCGCAATACCGTCAATTGGTTTACCGCGTCTGCCGTCGCCCTGCTGCTCGGCCTGCTGCTCGCCGGCCTGGAATATTCCCGCACAGCGGCTCCCTGATGTCGGCTTGGAGCCGGCCAGCTCAGGTGATTGCGCGGCTGCGCCCAGCCGCGAAGCTCTTGATGAGCACCATGCCCGCGATGAAGCCGCCGATATGCGCCCCATAGGCCACGCCTCCGGCTTGCATTCCGCCAAGCATGCCGAGGCCGGCGATAAGCTGGAAAACGAACCACAATCCGATGGCCACAAAGGCTGGAACTTCGGTCAGCATCTGTCCCACGATAACTCGAACGCGTCGGCGCGGGTGAAACAGCATATAGCCGCCAAGCACGCCGGAGATCGCGCCGGACGCACCGAGGCTCGGGATATAGGGATTGCCACCGAAGGCGAAAGTGCCGGCGACATGGGCGAGCGAGGCGAGAATTCCACAAACGATGTAGAATAGAAGATATCTGGCGGGGCCAAGGTCGTCTTCCACATTGTCGCCGAAGATCCACATATAGAGCATGTTGCCCAGCAGGTGAGCGATGCTGCCATGCATGAACATCGACGTGAGCAGCGTGACATAGACCGAGATAGGTGTGGGCTGCAGCTCGATCGCCCCGCTCTGCCGGCCTGCCGGGTCGCTGATCACCACTGTGCGAGCGAGGTCCTGCCCCGTCACGATCTCCTCCGGCACGACCGAGAAGGCATAGGTGAAAAGTTCGTTTGATCCCAGCCCCTGCAAAAAGACGAAAACCAGAATGTTGATTGCGATCAGCACATAATTAACTATGGGCTTGCTTCTGCGGTCGCTGTTGTCATCGCCAATGGGCAGGACCATCTTGCAGTCTCCTTTGCGAACGGCGTATGCCGCACACCGTCCAACTGATTGTCGTCGGACATCTTATACCACGTACTGCATGAATACCGATTACCACTTGATTTTGAACATCGTTCATTATACGGTGCCGGACAGCATAAGAGTGGTCACGAGCATAATCGCAGCATGTCCATGGTCGAGCCGGATGTGTCCCTTACCGATCTCATGTTAGCTGGAGAGTGTGGTTTGTTTTCAGCTTTGCTCTGGCGCCGCGACGCCAAGCAAGGCTCTATCCGGTTGTGGTTTGTGGTATTTTTTGCAGCAACCGGATTTGCCGCCCTCTTGGGGGCAATCGCCCATGGCTTCATTGCAGATCCCGCTTCCACAATTTACCGGCTTCTATGGGTGGTTATATTTAGCGCAATTGGAATTGCTGCAGTTGCGAGCTGGGCTATCGGATCCCTTCTTGCGCTACCATCAGCGTTAGCGAAGTCGATCATATCAGCCGCGGCGGCCAGTTTTGTTGTCTATCTATTCGTTGTCATTTTTGTGAGTCAATCATTTGCGGCCGCGGTCATTTACTATTTGCCAGCCGCATTGTTTTTGCTCGCCGCATTGATAATTGCCCAGATGCGTGGCGGGTTAAAATCACCAATGCCGGCGATGGCCGGTATTCTGCTGAGCTTTTTCGCGGCCTACGTCCAGCAAGCCGAAATCTCGTTAGCTTCGCCGCACCTCAGTCACAATGCCCTGTACCACATCGTGCAAGCAATCGCCCTTTTTCTGATCTTCCTTGGAGCAATGCAGCTCATTCAATCAACCGAAGGAGTGAAGCAGCAATGAGAACGCGCCGTGAGTTCCTAAGCATCGTCGCGCAAACCGGTGTGGGTGCTGTTGGTCTTGCTTCACTGTCTCGGAGAGGGCGCGCACAGGAGACGGGGATCACCGTCAACGATATCCATTCGAAGCTAAACAGGACGCGCACCGCAGGGATCATCAAACCGCATTCTGAGGATCAATTGCGGTCTGCTTTGGCAGCGGTTCGTGAGTCCGGAAAGGCCGTGAGTATCGCAGGTGGCCGGCACGCAATGGGTGGTCAGCAATTCGCCAAGGACGCCGTTCTGATCGACACACGTGGAATGAGACGGATTTTGAGCCTCGATGAACAAGGAGGGGTGGCAGAGGTAGAAGCTGGAATTGAGTGGCCGGAATTAATCGAGGGACTGGTTCACTTGCAGGCGGGCAGGTCCGCGCCATTAGGAATTGTGCAAAAGCAGACCGGCGCAGACCGGCTTACGCTCGGTGGTGCTCTTGGCTCCAACATCCATGGCCGAGGCCTGTCGCTCAGGCCGATTATTGGAGATGTCGAAGCCTTTTCATTGATGAATGCCGAGGGTCAACTCCTTAACTGCAGCCGCAAAGAGAATTCAGAACTTTTTCGGCTGGTGATAGGCGGATATGGCCTTTTCGGCATTGTAACCCGGGTAAAGCTGCGGTTGATGCCGCGTACCAAGCTCGAACGGGTGGTTAAGATCATCGACGTCGATTCTCTGATGCCTGCCTTTGAGCAAAGGATCAGCGAAGGATATATCTATGGAGATTGTCAGTTTTCCACCGACATGGCCTCCGACAATTTTCTTCGCACCGGCGTATTTTCTTGTTACCGCCCGCTGCCGCCCGAGGCAGCCATGCCCGTCGAACAGAATGAGCTTCAAGAGCGCGACTGGCACAAGCTTTACTATTTGTCCCATACGGATACCAGGAGGGCCTACGAAGCCTACACGGCCTACTATCTTACCACGACCGGTCAGCGGTATTGGTCAGATACGCATCAGTTGAGCGTTTATTTGGATGATTATCATTCTGCAATCGATCGCCAGACCGGCGCCAAATCGGCCGGCTCGGAGATGATTAGCGAGCTATATGTTCCACGTGCAGCATTGGGCGGTTTTCTGAGTAGCGTCCGGGAAGATTTTAGAAAATTTCACATCCAGCTCATTTACGGAACTATTCGGTTGATTGCAAAGGATGACGAGTCCTTCCTGGCCTGGGCCCGAGAACCTTGGGTCTGCATCGTCATGAATCTTCACATCAACCATACCGCGGAACATATTTACAAATCCGCAGGCGACTTTCGAAGGCTTATCGACCGGGCCATAGAACATGGCGGGAGCTACTATCTGACATATCATCGTTGGGCGCGGGCAGATCAAATCGAGAAATGCTACCCGCAAATGGGTGAGTTCCTCAAATTGAAGAAGCAATATGATCCAGGGGAGCTATTCGTCAGCGACTGGTACCGTCATTACAAAAGCATGTACGCTGATCGGCTCTGACACTGTCCCAGAAGGCAAATTGGTTGATCTAGCTACCGCTAAGCGGAGGGCGTTGCGCAATGCGGCCTGCATTTAAATTGCCCAATGTGAAAAGAAAGGATGCCAAGACAAGATGGAACCAGATCGGGATCGTGCCGGTGAACCAACGCAGTTCGGGGTGAAAAGTCATTGTCAATGCGTAGCGGCCTACCATAATCGCCGCGTAGGCGTAGCTTAGGCATTTTAAAATCCGGCCGGTTTGCACCTTAAGGACACTAAAATATCCTGTGCCCCGGTACACATCCCAAACTACTTTCAGCATCACCGCAAGTATCAAGAGCTGGATTGGGAGCAACATCGGATATGGGATGACACCTGAGTACCATCGATCAAAGGGGGCCAAAAACTTGACAGAAAAAAACAGAGAGAAAAACTGTCCGGCAACACGTGCAAAAAACAACATGGTCAAAATTGCGAGTATTGCCGCATAGTTTCTATCGCGCGATGGCGGGGTAACCGCAAAATTTGCAAGAAACGGGCGCTGCTTTATTGCTGGGGTCATGTAGGCACGATCATTAGTCCAGTCCATGCGGGATCGGCGCAATGACAAGCCATACGGCAGTATAGGCAAAGCAGGCCAGGGTGAGAAAATTCATGAAGGCGCCGGTCGATTCCCATAATGCGAACACCCAGTAAACCTGAGCAGCAACAGGAAAGACTAATGACAATGCCGTTGATGTCCAATCCGATAGGCCGGCAGCCACGCAGACGGTAAAAAGATGAAGTGCAACACTCGCCCAAAACAGGAGGAATGCGGAGGTCCCGAGCCTAGGCATGGATAGTTTGTGAAGGAGCGAAAGCAACAGAGCGCCCTGCATGGGATAATGGACGTTGTTCAGAATATACTAGGCCTGTCTGAAGATCAAGCCCAGATTATAAGGCGCAATTCCGATCTAGCGGCGAGCATCTTTTGGCTGAAGTCCGGCAATGTAGTTGCGGATCAGATCATCGACCATGATCTTGGCGGAGTGTTCGGTTACCATCACTCCTGCAGCAACCAAAGAGCAGACGCCATGCACCGAGCTCCACAGTACTCGGACGGAAAGATCCCTTTCTGCCCTTCGGTTTTGGCCAAAGAGGGGATCCAATGCCTCCTCGAGGAGACCGAGCAATCGGTGCATCTTATCGTGATACCATTTTGGAAGCTCATCACCCCGAGGCAGTCCAGTTGCAAAGACGATACTCCACAGCTTTGCGCGCTCCGACGTAAAGCGGATATATCTATGGGCGAAGATCTTTAAAGTGGCCTCCACACCTTCTTTAGCCCTTTCGGCAGTGACATAGTCATACAGAGCATCAAGAGTTCGCCCGTTCAGATGGACTAGCAGATCAGTGAAGCTGTCGAAGACATTATAGAGAGTTCCTGTCGAATAGCCGATGCGCGATGCCACGCGCCTTGCTGTCAGACCTTTCAGTCCTTTCTTCTCGGCTATTTTTTGAGCTGCAACCAGAGCCAAATCATAAAGCTCATCGCGAGTATGGTCTGCCCGCCGCGCCACCGGAACCTCAACTTTTTAATGATTTACAGAGGGCGAAAAGTAGACTGAACGATGTGCAAAATCAATCCGGTTTGCACTCGGGGACTCCGGAGCCCTCTTCCGTCTAATAGAACTCCAGTTTCGACAAAAGGAGGACGCGTTCTGCGGCTGCTTTTGTCTACAGACATAGCCAACACAAGAGAGAGCTGTTAGTCTATTGCGGCCGAATTGGAGGAG
>DATFOT010000317.1:0-6858 GCA_035265265.1 Aestuariivirgaceae bacterium
CTGCGCACCCATTCGGCTTACTCGCTTTCCGAAGGTGCGCTTCCCATCAAGCAGCTTGCCGAACTGGCCAGGGCGCACGGAATGCCCGCGCTTGCCATCACCGATTCGAACAATCTTTTCGGAGCCTTGGAATTTTCGGAAACCCTGGCGGAGAAGGGAATTCAGCCGATCATCGGCTGCAGCCTGAAAATCGACTTTGGCGATGTGCGGCAGGACGCACGCCAGCTGAGCAAACTGCAGTGCGGCGTTCTCGCGCTGCTGGCGAAAGACGCCGAGGGTTATGCCAACCTTATGAAATTGTCGAGCAGGGCCTTCCTCGACACGCCCGATCACGCAGTGCCTCACATTCCATTTAAGCTTTTCGAGAGCTACGCGGGCGGGCTGATTTGCCTCAGCGGTGGTCCCGATGGCCCTCTAAACCAGGCTCTCGTCCAGGGCCAGGATGAGCTCGCTCGCGAGCGCGCGGCAAGGCTGCTGGAGCTTTTCGGCAATCGCCTCTATGTGGAGTTGCAACGGCACAATCTGGAATCGGAGCTTCGCGCCGAACCGGGTCTGACAGAAATTGCCTATGGCCAGGGCATCCCCTTAGTCGCAACCAACGAGCCCTATTTCGCTTCGGCTGAGGATTTCGCTGCCCATGACGCGCTCATCTGCATCGCCGAAGGAGAGGTCATCGCCGCGGATGATCGCCGGCGGCTTACGCCGGAGCATTATTTCAAATCCGCAAGGGACATGGTCCCGCTGTTTGCCGACATACCTGAGGCGATCGAAAATACCATCGAAATCGCCCGCCGCTGCGCGTTTCGCCCTGTTGCCGTCGACCCCATTCTGCCGAGGTTCGCAGCCGAGCGTGACGAGCCCGAGGAATTGCGTGTCCAGGCCCGTGCTGGCCTCCGGGACCGGCTCTCGGTGAACGGACTGGTGGAGGGGCACAGCGAGGAAGAATACCAGGCCCGGCTCGAATTTGAGCTCGATGTCATCATCAGCATGAATTTTCCCGGCTACTTCCTGATCGTGGCCGATTTTATCAAATTTGCAAAATCAATCGGAATTCCAGTGGGTCCGGGTCGCGGCTCCGGGGCCGGATCACTTGTCGCTTACGCGCTGACAATTACCGATCTCGATCCTCTGAGGTTTGATCTGCTCTTCGAACGGTTCCTCAACCCGGAGCGGATTTCGATGCCCGACTTCGACATCGACTTTTGCCAGGACCGCCGCGATGAAGTCATCAGCTATGTGCAACAGAAATACGGCCAGGACCGCGTTGCGCAGATCATAACTTTCGGAAAGCTGCAGGCGCGGGCCGTCTGCCGCGACGTCGGTCGCGTGTTGCAGATGCCCTATGGCCAAGTTGATCGGCTGTGCAAGCTCATTCCCAACAATCCCGCACACCCGGTGACGCTGAAGCAAGCCGTAGACGGCGAGCCGCGTCTGCAGGAAGAGCGCGACAAGGACTCCGCTGTTGGGACGATGCTCGAAATCGGCATGAAGCTCGAGGGTCTGTATCGTCACGCCTCCACCCACGCAGCTGGTGTGGTGATAGGCGACCGGCCGCTCGAAGAACTTGTCCCTCTCTATCGCGATCCCCGGTCGAGCCTTGCAGTAACTCAGTTCAATATGAAATGGGTCCAGAAGGCGGGCTTGGTCAAGTTCGACTTTCTCGGGCTGAAAACTCTGACAGTTATCGAAAAGGCCCAAACACTGATCCGAAATCGCGTGCCTGGCTTCGACATTCGGCGCGTGCCCTTCGATGACCCTCGAACTTATGAAATGCTGGGTCATGGCGATACGGTCGGCGTGTTCCAGCTGGAAAGCTCCGGAATGCGCGACGTGCTGCGCAAGATGCACGCCGACCGCATCGAGGATATTATTGCCATCGTTGCGCTGTATCGGCCGGGACCGATGGACAATATACCGCGCTTCGTGGCGGGCAAACGCGGCGATGAAAAGCCCGATTATCTGCATCCGCTAATCGAACCGATCCTTAGGGAAACCTACGGAGTAATCGTTTATCAGGAGCAGGTGATGCAGATCGCCCAGGTCCTTTCCGGTTATTCCCTTGGAGAGGCCGATGTTCTGCGCAATGCCATGGGCAAGAAGATCAAGTCGGAAATGGATCTGCAAAAGCAGCGCTTCGTGTCGGGCGCCATGGCCAAGGGCCTGAGCAGCCACCAGGCGGATTACATCTTCGAGCTGGTCGCCAAATTCGCGGGCTACGGTTTCAACAAGTCGCACGCCGCTTGCTACGCGGTGGTGGCCTATCAGACCGCGTATTTGAAGGCGAACTACCCGACCGAGTTCATTGCAGCCTCCATGACCTTTGATCTTGGCAACACCGACAAGCTGCAGCTGTTTCGCCGCGAGGCGCAGCGGCTCGGAGTGAAGATCGATCCCCCTTCGATCAACGCCTCCGGCGCAGATTTCGCCGTAAAAGATGGCGTGGTTCAATATTCCCTGGCAGCCCTGAAGAACGTTGGCCGCGGCGCCATTGAACACCTCGTCAGTGTGCGCGAACAAGGTGGACCATTTACCAGCCTCGACAACTTCGCCCGCAGGATTGATGCGCGCGTTATCAACAAGCGAACTCTGGAGCATATTGCCAAAGCCGGAGGTTTTGACTGCATAACACACCATCGTCACCAGGTTTTCTCAGGGATCGAAACCATACTTTCGATAGCGAACCGTGCGATGAACGAAGCTGAAGCAGGTCAGAACGATCTTTTCGGCAGCAATAGCGGCGCCGCGGGCGAGTTGGCACTGCCTGTCGTCGAACCCTGGCTTCCGATCGAAAGATTGAATGCCGAATTTGAAGCTGTGGGCTTCTACTTTTCCGGCCACCCGCTCGATGATTACGTGAAGCCGCTCGCGAAGCTCGGGGTGGAGACCTGGGCTTCTTTTCACGAAAAAGTCCTTACCAAGGGTGCGACCGCCGCCAAATTGGCAGGCAGTGTTACTTACCGGCAAGAGCGCCGCTCGCGAAATGGCAACCGGTTCGCCTTTGTCGGTTTCTCCGATCCGACCGGTCAGTTCGAGACGATCGTTTTCTCCGACACGCTCGCCGGCACCCGCGACCTCCTGGAGCCGGGGAAGGCCATTATCGCCCGCGTCGAGGCTGACGTTGAAAACGACGAAATACGGTTGCGGCTGCAAAGCGCCGAAGTACTGGACCAGGCTGCGGCGAGTGTTCAGGCCGGATTGAGCGTATTTTTGAGAGATGGTGCCGCCCTCAATTCAATCGCTCAGCGCCTGAAGAACGGAGGTCGTGCTCCGGTCAAGTTGATCCTGCAGCTGCAGGGTGGCCGCGAGGTCGATATTGCGCTCGGCGGCAATTTCACGATCACTCCGCAGATAAAGGCTGCAATTAAGGCCGTCCGCGGCGTAGTGGACGTGCAGGACTATTAGAATGGAAGATTGGATTTGGGTGCTGGTGGTGCTTGCCCTTTTTTGGGCTGCACCACTTGTGTTCGCCCTTGCTGCCCATTCCAAGGCTACCGCGCAGGGTTCCCGCATCGCAGCGCTCAGGGCCCGCATCGAAGGCCTCGAAACTCAGCTCGCCGGGATAAGGACAACGCCAATACCGGAGATTACTTCCCCGTCTCCCGTCGTAGTCATTGAGACAAGTGACGTTTCCCTTCCGCCCATGGCGACCTCGGAGCCGGTTGCTGTCCCTCGGGGTCCCGAAGCTGCGGGAAGACCGCCGCTAGAAGAGCGCCTCGCATCACGCTGGTTTTTGTGGCTCGGCGCGGCGGCCCTGGCCCTCTCAGGCCTATTCCTCATCAACTATGCGGTCGAAAGCGGGTTATTGACCGCCGGCACCAGAATTGTACTCGCGCTGCTCCTAGGCGTCGCACTGACTGTCGGCGGCGAATGGGTGCGCCGCCGCTCATTGCCTCGCTACATAGCTGCTGCCCGTACCGATCTAGTCTCTGGAGCGCTGACGAGCGCCGGAATTTTCGTATCCTTTGCTGCCGTCTATGCCGCGCACTCCCTTTATGAATTGATATCTCCTCTCGTCGCGTTTCTCGGACTGGCATTGATAGCCCTAGGGGCGTTTGCTCTTGCAGCCTTGCACGCGCCGATCGTCGCGATCCTTGGGCTGCTCGCCGGCTTCTTGACGCCTGCCCTCGTTCACTCCGAAGCACCTTCCGCCTGGGCACTCTTTGGTTACTTGACCGTAGTCGTATTGTCCTCGGCCGCAGTCATACGCTATCGACGCTGGCCCTGGCTTGCTTATGGGATAATTTTCGGCGGTGCCATCTGGACTGTTATTTGGATCGACTCGAGCTTCGGTCCAGTAGATGTTCTACCGGTAACGGCGTTTCAGGCTTTAGTCGCCGCTGTGCTGATCTATCTCGTCGTTGATAGTGTAGATCCCGCATCACCTACGATTTGGATGGGCCTCCATTCGATAACCCGGTTGGAGCAAGCCGCTTGGATCGCCATCGCCTCAGCTTCGATTCTGATCGGAGCAGCCATCGATGCCGCCAGGATCAGCGACTTCAACTTGGTAGTTTTCGGGGTGACAGCCGCCATGGCTCTTTTTGCAGGTCGCCGCTGGCAGCGATTTGACGCGATAATTTCGTTCGTGTCCCTTTCAGCGCTGATTATCTTCATGCTCGCTCCTCTCGGGGCGGAGATCGAATCTGCGCGCCTGCAAGTAGCGGGGATAAGCGGGCCTCCTTTCGAAGGATTGATCGCTTCGGCCATATTGCCATATTTCCTGCGGGCAATTCTGGTCGCTGGTTTACTCGCGTTCGCGGGGTACCTCGCTCAGTCAGAGGCTGAGCGCCCGCAGGTCTGGGCAGGAATCTCGGCCATTGCCGCAACACTTTTGCTTGTCCTTGTCTATATCCGATTGAGAGAGGTTACGGCGGACCGTCTTTGGGCGAGCATCGCCACGGCCTCGGCCTTTCTGGCGCTCCTGGCTGCCCAGAGGCTCAATAGCGAGCGGGCAGACCATAGTCGAAGGATCACGCTCGGTGTCTACTCCGCTGCGGTTATCGCTGGCACAAGCTTTGCCTTTGCCTTGGTGTTTCGTAATGCCTGGCTGACCATCGCTCTGGCACTTCAAATTCCCGCCCTCGCGTGGCTTGAGCAGAGGCTTCGCCTGCGCGAACTGCGCCTCTTTGCTCTGGCCTTGGCAACCATCGTGCTGTTTAGGCTGGTGATCAACCCATATGTCCTCGATTACGGTTCCGACTCGTTTTTTGGCGCCCAGTGGATTCTTTACGGCTATGGGGTTCCTGCCCTTGCATTTATCGGCGGCAGCCTGATATTCCGCCGTGCTGCGGACGATCTGACCGTCACGGTCCTTGAAGCGGGGGCCCTTGCTTTTGCGCTTTTGCTGGTGGGCTATGAAATCCGTTTATGGATTGAGGGCAGCCTCGACTCTCCGCATATAAGTTTCCTCGAATTAAGCCTGCATTCCCTCGTTTGGCTGGCAACCGGCTGGTGGCGGGGCAGGGCCTATGCTGCCTCCGGCCGCCTCGTCGATGGATGGTATGCGGCCATACTGATCACCCTTGGGGCCTCAGTCCTGGTAATTCAGCTCATTCCCCTAAATCCCGTTCTGACTTCCGAATATATCGGCGAATGGCCGATCATCAACAAACTGTTGCTCGGCTATCTCGCCCCTGCGGCGTTGCTTGCGGTGGTCGCGAGAGACCTGGGCCAGCTTCCCAAGCTGTCATGGCTTCGGCCCGCTGCTGGCATAGCTGCTCTCCTCCTGGCTTTCGTCTGGGTAACGCTCGAAACCAAACATCTTTTTCAGGGAACGACACTGGTGCCGTGGCACCGCAGCGATGGCGAGTACTATGCCTACTCAGTAGTTTGGCTGCTCTTCGCTTTCCTTTTGCTGGCGGCGGGCCTTTGGCGCAAGCAGCCCGGCCTTCGCTATGGTGCTTTGGCTGTTTTATTGATCGCGGTAGCAAAGGTGTTCATTTCGGACATGGCGGGCTTGCAGGGCCTTTACCGGGTAGCCTCCTTTCTTGGTCTCGGTTTGAGCCTAGTGGCCATAGGCTGGATTTATCAGCAGTTTGTCTATCCGCGGCCGCCGGAAGCCAGCACCGGTCCGGCATCCGCCTGACGGCACAAGGGCACTTGCCGTTCGGATGCTTTGCCTCTATAAGCGCGCTCGAAATCCACACGCGGGTATAGCCGGGTCGTGGCGCACGGGTTCAATTGAAACCTCACATAGCGCCGCTTCCCTCCGGTGCCGGGCAAAACCCGGTCACAAAGCTCCGCGGCGGTCCAACCGGAGAAGGAGTCATAGGCATGGCATTGCCTGATTTTTCTATGCGTCAGCTGCTCGAGGCGGGCGTCCATTTTGGCCACCAGACCCATCGCTGGAATCCGAAGATGAAGAATTTCATCTACGGATCGCGCAATGGCATTCACATCATCGATCTTGCTCAGACGGTGCCGCTTCTGCATCAGGCGCTGGTCGCAATTCGTGACGCGGTCGCGGCTGGCGGGCGCGTGCTCTTCGTAGGCACGAAGCGCCAAGCCTCAGAGCACATCGCCGATGCCGCAAAGCGCTCGGCTCAATACTACATCAACTCGCGCTGGCTTGGTGGCACGCTGACCAATTGGAAGACGATTTCCAATTCCATCAAACGGCTGCGTCATCTGGAAGAAGTTTTGTCCAAGGAAGATGTAGGCTTGACCAAGCGTGAGCTCCTTAATCTCACGCGCGAGAAAGAGAAGCTTCAAAACGCGCTGGGCGGTATCAAGGACATGGGCGGCACACCCGATATCATGTTCGTAATCGATACCAATAAGGAACAGCTTGCGATTAAGGAAGCCAATCGGCTCAACATTCCGGTTGTCGCGATCCTCGATTCAAATTGCGATCCGGCT
>DATFOT010000318.1:0-11677 GCA_035265265.1 Aestuariivirgaceae bacterium
ATCTATGAGCATGCCGAACGCGAACATTTGTCTCTTTACTTTTACGGCGCATCAATTATGCACGGATCATACCGATGGTCGACTATACGGCGCGGGTGGGGCGCCTGCTCACTTGATTTTTTGCCCGCAAGCCATGATATCGCCGCCAGACAGGACTTCCGGGCAGGCATGAACGAAGAGAAAGACATGGGCGTAGAGAACTCGGCCGAACCGGTCGCGGTCCACACGGAGGGCGCCGAACAGCCCGTACTCAAAGAAGAATCCGACCCGCTGAAGCTCGCCCTGCAAGCCGTTGATGCTCTGAAGGAAGAGAATGCGCAGCTCAAGGACAAGCTGCTGCGAACCTTGGCCGATATGGAAAACCTGCGCAAGCGCTTGGAACGCGAAAAAGCGGAGGCGACCCTTTACGCTGCCAGCAATTTCGCGCGCGACCTCCTGAGCGTTGCCGATAACTTCTCGCGCGCGCTTGCTGCGGTCACACCGGAGCAGCGAACGGCTGCGGACGAGATGAGCAGCAATCTTCTGGCCGGGATCGAAGTCACTGAACGCGAGCTGACGAACGTGCTGGAGCGCCATGGCATTAGGCGCATCGATGCGATGGGGCAGAAATTCGACCCTCATATGCATCAGGCCATTTTCGAGGTGCCAACGGCCGATCACCCGGCCGGTACCGTCGTTCAGGTCATGCAGAACGGCTATGCCATCGGTACGCGCTGTCTCAGGCCAGCTCTCGTTGGTGTCGCCAAGGCTCCTGCCAACGACCCTTAACAGGCGGGCCTCGTTACCCGCCGCAAAGTGAGGTTGATCCGCCCCCCTTGCGGGAGAAGGGTCGATGTGCCGATCAGTATCCGATCAATTCCATGGTAACGGAGGCGCGACGGCCCACCCAAAATGACGACATCGCCCGAGACCAATTTGAGCGTTTCGGTTCTGTCTTTGCGCTCGCGGCCGCCGATGCGGAAGACCGCCGTGTCACCAAGTGAAATCGAAACAACCGGGGCGTTCAAATCATCCTCGTCAATATCCCGGTGCAAGCCCATCCGCGCGCCTTTGGCATAATAGTTGACAAGGCAGGCTTCGGGGTCATGGGAGTAGGAAGAAACAGCGCGCCAGACCGCTAGAATTTCATCTGGCATATCGGGCCATGGGCGGCCGGTCTCAGGATGCACGGGCTGGTAACGGTAGCCCTTGGCATCGGAGACCCAGCCGAGCCTGCCCAGATTGGTCATCAGCACCGTAAAAGGGCGACCGGTGCGGGGCATAACGGGGGTAAAAAAGGGCGCTTCGACCACGGCCTTTTCGAGCAGGCCGTGGATCGCAGATTGGGCACGCGCATCGAGAAACCCGGGCAGATAGTGAAATCCGTTGGTCTTTTTTACCGGCAATTGCATCATAAGCTGATCACAGCAACTTGATGGCCGAAACGGCTAACCTTATATAAGCCCCCGGACGCTTCGGCTGAAGCTTGAGAGTGATTCCGAAGCGAAGTTAACAATCGGAGGCTACCTCCCCGGAAAACCGGGGCAAGAGGGTGCTGTGAGGGCCCATAAGGCGGCCTGCCGCAAGGAGGATTTAAAAAATGGCTAGAGTGATCGGCATCGACCTCGGCACCACAAATTCGTGCGTTGCCGTGATGGAGGGCAAGACCCCGAAAGTCATAGAAAACGCGGAGGGAGCACGCACGACACCTTCCATCGTCGCGTTCAATGCGGACGGAGAGCAGCTTGTCGGCCAGCCGGCAAAGCGCCAGGCAGTCACCAATCCCGAAAACACGTTCTTTGCCATCAAGCGCCTGATCGGCCGCAGATGGGATGACCCCATGGTGGAGAAGGACAAGAAGCTTGTTCCATACAAGATCGTGAAGGCGGACAACGGGGATGCCTGGGTCGAGGCGCGCGGGCAAAAATATGCTCCCTCGCAGATTTCGGCCTATGTCCTGATTAAAATGAAAGAAACGGCCGAGCGCTATCTCGGCGAACCAGTGACCCAGGCGGTGATCACGGTGCCCGCCTATTTCAACGACAGCCAGCGACAGGCGACAAAAGACGCCGGCAAGATCGCCGGGCTGGAGGTCCTGCGCATCATCAATGAGCCGACCGCGGCAGCGCTGGCCTACGGCCTCGACAAAAAAGAAGCCGGCACCATTGCGGTCTACGACCTGGGCGGTGGTACCTTCGATATCTCGGTTCTGGAGATCGGCGATGGCGTGTTCGAGGTGAAATCCACGAACGGCGACACCTTCCTTGGGGGTGAAGATTTCGACATGCGGATCGTCGATTACTTCGCCGACGAGTTCAAGAAAGATCAGGGAATCGATCTCAGAAACGACAAGCTTGCCCTACAGAGGCTGAAAGAAGCGGCGGAAAAGGCGAAAATCGAACTGTCCTCTTCGACACAGACCGAGGTCAATCTGCCGTTCATCACGGCGGATGCGTCCGGCCCCAAGCATCTCACCATGAAGCTTAGCCGCGCAAAGCTCGAATCGCTCGTGGATGATTTGATCCAGAAGACGGTCGAGCCCTGCCGGGCGGCGCTCAAGGATGCCGGCTTGTCGCCAGGACAGATCGATGAGGTGGTTCTGGTGGGCGGCATGACCCGCATGCCGAAGGTCATCGAAACGGTGAAGCGCTTCTTCGGCAAGGAGCCGCACAAGGGAGTCAACCCGGACGAGGTGGTCGCCATTGGCGCAGCAATCCAGGCCGGTGTTCTCAAGGGCGAAGTCAAGGATGTGCTGCTTCTCGACGTCACGCCGCTGTCGCTCGGCATCGAGACGCTAGGCGGTGTCTTCACCCGGCTGATCGAGCGCAACACAACCATCCCGACGAAAAAAAGCCAGGTATTTTCCACCGCCGACGATAATCAGACGGCGGTCACTATTCGGGTGTTCCAGGGCGAGCGCGAAATTGCGCAGCACAACAAGCTGCTCGGGCAGTTCGACCTCATGGGAATTCCCTCCGCACCGAGAGGTGTGCCGCAAGTCGAGGTGACGTTCGATATCGACGCAAACGGCATTGTCAATGTTTCGGCGAAGGACAAAGCAACCGGCAAGGAACAGCAGATTCGCATCCAGGCTTCGGGTGGGCTCAACGAAGCCGAGATCGAGAAGATGGTGAAGGACGCCGAAGCGCATGCCGCAGAAGACAAGAAGCGCAAAGAGCTGGTTGAGGCCAAAAACCATGCAGAGTCACTGATTCATACCACGCAAAGAACGCTCGGCGAGCTTGGCGACAAGGTCTCGCAAGCGGACAAGTCGGCCGTTGAGGCAGCGATCAGCGATCTGAAAAGCGTCATGGAAAGCGAGGACGTCGAGTCGATCCAGTCCAAAACGAATGGCCTGGCGCAGGCCGCTATGAAGCTCGGCGAAGCTGCCTATAAGAGCCAGCAGCAGGGCACGGGCGGCGGCGAGGCCGGTGGTTCCGACGCGGCGGACGAGGGAGGCGGAAAGGACGACGTCGTGGATGCGGACTTCACCGAAGTTAAAGACGACGACAAGAAATCGGCATAAAATACGGTTTCGGCACCCACCTGCGGATTCACTGCAGGTGGGCCGAATTCCGGTTCCGGGGCCAAGTCTGCATGGCAAAACGCGATTATTACGAGGTGCTGGGCGTCGGCCGAAGTGCAGACGAGAAAGAACTAAAATCTGCCTTTCGGAAACTCGCGAAGCAGCATCATCCTGACGCGAACCCTGACAGCAAAGCCTCAGAACAGAAATTCAAGGAAATCAACGAAGCCTATGATGTGCTGAAGGACCCGCAAAGGCGGGCAGCCTACGATCGTTTCGGCCATCGCGCGTTCGAGGGCGGGATGGGGGGCCAGGGTCCCTTTGCCCATGGCGGGTTCGGCCCCGAATTTACCTCATCGATGTCTGACATATTCGAGGATCTGTTCGGCGAGTTCATGGGCGGGCGCCGCGGCGGCGGAAGACGCCAAGGGTCAGGGTCGCAGCGCGGCTCGGATCTTCGCTACAATATGGAAATCAGCCTCACTGAGGCTTATTCGGGTAAAACTGCGCAAATCCGCGTGCCATCTTCCGTTACCTGCGAGATTTGCGGGGGGAAAGGGGCAAAGCCCGGCTCTTCGCCAAAGACCTGTCCCACGTGCCAGGGATCTGGCGCAGTGCGGCAATCGTCGGGCTTTTTCACCGTGGAGAGGACCTGCCAAACCTGCCAGGGCCGCGGGCAGGTCATCTCAGATCCATGCACGGCTTGCCATGGTGCCGGGCGCCTGACCAAGGAGCGCACGCTGTCGGTGAATATCCCTGCCGGGGTCGAGGACGGAACACGCATCCGCCTCGCTGGAGAGGGCGAGGCCGGCCTAAGAGGCGGACCTACGGGCGATCTTTATATTTTCCTTTCCATCAAACCCCATGAGTTCTTCCAGCGCGACGGTGCCGATTTGTTCTGCCGAGTGCCGATCTCGATGACGGTGGCGGCTCTGGGCGGGGAGATCGAAGTTCCCACAATCGATGGAAAGAAGGCGCGGGTTGCCGTGCCCGAGGGGACACAGGCCGGCAAGCAATTCCGACTACGCAGCAAGGGAATGCCGGTTCTGAGATCGGGCCAGGCGGGGGACATGTATATCCAGGTGTCGGTCGAAACGCCGGTAAACTTGTCCCGCCGGCAGAAAGAGCTGCTCAAGGAGTTCGAGCAGGAGGCGAAGGACAATTCGCCCCAGTCAGACGGATTTTTTGCGCGCGCCAAAGCGTTCTGGGACGGTTTCAGCAGCTAGCGCAATTACCTTGATGGCGAAACGCCTTCACAGCAGCAAGCGTCTGTGGTGTTGTGCCTCCATCGCACGTCGATGTGGAGAGTTTCATGAAGGGCTACTGGATCGCGCATGTCACTGTTACCGATCCCGACCAGTATAAATTCTACGCTGAAGGCGCGAGCCTGGCCTTCAAAAAATACGATGCCCGCATTCTCGCCAGGGGGGGCAAATACAAGCAGCTCGAGGGCAAGGGCCATCCGCGCAATGTGGTCATCGAGTTTCCATCATTCGAGCAGGCAATCGCCTGCTACAACTCGCCGGAATACCATGAAGCGAAGGCAAAGCGAGCCGCCGCCGGCATCGCGGAAATCGTTATCGTGGAAGGTGCCGAATGAAAATCGCCATCGCCGGCGCGGCAGGAAGGATGGGCCGCACGCTCACGCGGATTGCCAGCGAAACCAGCGGTATTGAAATTGCAGGGGGGCTTGAGTCAAGCGGATCGCCGCAGGTCGGTTCGGACCTGGGCGAGATTGCGGGAATCGGCAAGCTCGGGGTGAAGGTGAGCAACGATCCGGAATGGCTTCTGGCGCACGTCGACGGCATTATCGATTTCACCGTACCGGCAGCGACGGTAACTTTGAGCGAGATCGCCGCTCGGAGGCGCCTTGTCCATGTCATCGGAACCACGGGGCTGTCCGAGACAGACGAAGGCAAGATTAGGGACGCCGCGCAGCAGGCCCGCATCGTCAAGTCTGGCAATATGAGCGTGGGCGTCAATTTGCTGGCAGCACTCGTTGAAAAAATCGCACGAACGCTGCCAAGCAATTTCGACATCGAAATAGTAGAAATGCATCACCGGCACAAGGTAGATGCTCCGTCGGGCACAGCGCTGCTGCTTGGCGAGGCGGCGGCGGCGGGCCGCAATATCGAATTGAAGGAGAAGGCCATCAGGGGCCGGGATGGCCAGACGGGGCCTCGTCCACCCGGTCACATCGGATTCGGCAGCCTGCGCGGCGGCAGCGTGGTTGGAGAGCACAGCGTCATCTTCGCCGGCCCGTCAGAGCGCATCGAGCTGGTGCACCGGGCGGAGTCGAGAGATATCTTTGCCCATGGTGCCATGCGGGCAGCCCTGTGGGCAAAAGACAAGCAGGCTGGGCTTTACACCATCGCCGATGTCATGGAACTGGGCGACTGAACCCTCGTGAGAATGACATGAACATGCTCCTCGTGCTGGTGCGGCATGGACAAAGCGATTGGAACCTCAAAAATCTTTTCACCGGATGGAAAGACCCCGGCCTGACGGAACAAGGTATCGCTGAGGCGAAAGCCGCTGGTGAAAAACTGAAGCAGGGCGGTTATCGGTTCGATGTCGCCTTCACCAGCGATCTCAAACGCGCACAGGATACGCTGGACATCATGCTCGACAAACTCGGGCAGACGGACCTGCTAGTCATCAAGAACAAGGCGCTGAATGAGCGGGATTACGGGGAACTTACAGGGCTCAACAAGGATGATGCGCGACAGCGCTGGGGCGAGGAGCAGGTGCATATCTGGCGGCGATCGTTCGACATTGCGCCGCCGGGAGGGGAGAGCCTGAAAGACACAGCCGCGCGCGTACTGCCGTATTTCGAAAAGAAAATTCTCGCTCGGGTGCTCAAGGGGGAACGGGCTCTGGTTTCGGCGCATGGCAATTCGCTCAGGGCTCTGATCATGGCGCTGGAAAATCTGAGCGGCGAGGAGATAGTGCGGCGGGAACTCGAAACCGGTGTTCCCATCGTCTACCAACTGAAGGCCGACGGCTCCGTTCAATCGAAAGAGACTCTAAAGCTTTCATGATCGAGGACTTTGAAATCCGGCGAATGGAAGGTGAGGAGGTCCGGCGACGCATCGAAGAGTTCAGCAGCATCCTCGTCGACTGCGTTGAGGGAGGGGCGGGCGTGAGCTTCATGCTGCCGTTCGGCCGGGCCAATGCAGCGGCGTTCTGGCTGTCGGTCGCAGGTGATTGCGATGCGGGCAAGCGGATCGTAATCGCTGCGCTCCTGGATTCTGTCGCAGTCGGCACGGTTCAGATTATTCCGGTGCAAATTCCCAACCAGCCGCACCGGGCCGAAGTTGCAAAGCTTCTGGTACACAGGCGTGCACGCCGGCGCGGTATCGCCAGAGGGCTCATGACGCAGGTAGAGGCCGAGGCGAGGGCCCTCAAGCGCTCGCTCCTAACCTTCGACACGACGACAGGCGATGCGGCCGAGCAGCTTTACCTGTCACTTGGTTATGTGCGCGCCGGCGTTATCCCCGACTATGCCCATAAGCCGGAGGGAGGGCTGGTTGCGACATCGGTGTTCTACAAGCTGATCAGCTCAGAGGGCGCTGGAAGATAGGCCGGCTTCCCAGCCCAGGATCGCCTGCTTGCGCGTGAGGCCCCAATGATAGCCGCAAAGCCCACCGGACTTGCCGAGAACACGGTGACAAGGAACAACGAAGGAAATCGGATTTTTCCCTACGGCTGCTCCCACAGCGCGCGCCGCCTTTGGCTTGCCAAGATGGGCGGCGATGTCGGAATAGGTAGAGGCCTTGCCCACCGGGATCCGTAATAAGGTTTCCCAAACCCTGATCTCGAAATCAGTTCCAATCAGGACAACGCGCAGCGGAGTATCGGGGTGCCACAGGTCGGTGTTGAATATCCGGCCGGCAAAGGGCGCGGTGCGGGCACTGTCCTCCCGATAAGATGCATTGGGCCAGCGAGACTTCATGTCAGCGAGGGCGGAAGTCTCCTCGCCCTCATCGGCAAATGCCAGGCCGCATAGGCCTTGAATCGTCACCATTACGAGCGCATTGCCGAAGGGGCATGGGTGAAAGCCATAATTGATTACGAGCCCCCTGCCCTGCAGCTTATATTCGCCGGGAGTCATGCCGTCGTGGGTAATGAAGAGATCATGAAGGCGGCTCGGGCCCGACAGGCCCACTTCATAGGCGGTGTCAAGAATGCTAGCGCTATCGCGCAGCATGGCACGGGCGTGATCAAGCGTCAGCGCTTGGAGAAACGCCTTGGGTGAAATCCCCGCCCAGCGGGTAAACACCCGCTGCAGATGACCAGGGCTGACGTTCACCTCGGTCGCAATCGCCTCCAGAGAGGGCTGATCGCGCCAATTTTCGGAAATGAAAGCCACAGCGCGTTTGACGTAGCTGTAGTCGCTTGGGGCGTGGTGAATTGTATCCAACATGGTGCTCATCCTTTCGAAGCAAGATAGGCACCGCCGATGCGAACAGCCACCCGTTTCTTGTGCACTTCAGATTTTCGGTGTGGCAAGGGCACGATTGAGGGCCTGTGCCAAAGCAAGGCGCTCATGGCCACCAAGGAACGAGGCAATTTCATGAGCATGGCCGCGGGAGCGCAAATAGAGCCGGCCGACCAGTTCACGGTCGTGGTCATGATCGAGATCGACGTGAACAAACCCGCGCGGAAAGCTAATGCGCTCGATTAGCCGATTTTCGGCAAAGCGGCTAAGTTGCAAGTCGGTGGCTGTTACAAGGAGATCTTCATGGCGCCGAGCTCTCCGATAACTCCAACGGAAGGCCAAATAGATCAAGGCGACATCCACGCCCATGAAGCCGACGACCGGCCAAGCCCCGAGATACCAGAAGAGGAAGCCGACCGCGAGGTTCATTGCGGCAACTGCGCCGAGGAGAATGGCGAAGCCAAACGGGCTCAATGAGCGATGCGGAGCGATTGTTATCGAAAATATCGGCTTGTCCATAGCCACGAGCTTATCCATTCTCTTTTTCCGCCTCCACCCCGGACAAAATGAAACGATCAAGAAAACTCAAACCAGAAGCAATTGCCGAGATATTTCGGCGGTTTCAGCAAGCCAACGCGGAACCGAAAGGGGAACTCGTTTCGACCAATTCCTTCACCCTTCTGGTCGCTGTCGTTCTTTCGGCGCAAGCAACCGATGCCGGCGTCAACAAGGCCACGCGATCGCTATTCCAAATCGCCGATACACCGGAAAAGATGGTGGCGCTAGGGGAAGAGGAGCTTCAGGAGGCGATCAGATCTATCGGTCTTTATCGCACGAAGGCGAAAAATATCATCGCGCTTTCAAAGGCGCTCATTGAACATCATGGTTCTGCGGTGCCGCAAACCCGCGAAGCACTGGAAGCCCTGCCGGGAGTTGGTCGCAAGACGGCCAACGTGGTGATGAACTCCGCTTTCGGAGCGGCAACGATCGCGGTCGATACGCATCTGTTCCGGGTCGGCAACAGAACCGGACTGGCGCCCGGAAGAGTGCCCCTCGAAGTGGAAATAGGCCTAGAGAAATCAGTGCCGGAGCGGTTCAAGACTCACGCACATCACTGGCTCATTCTCCACGGCCGCTATATTTGCAAGGCGCGGCGGCCGGAATGCTGGCGCTGCCCGATCCGCGACATCTGCCTCTACCCCGACAAGACGCCTAGCCCCGCACGATAGATTTGAAAATATGGATAAAATATGTGGTCGCGAACAGCGGCACGAAGAGGTTAGCGAATGGAATAAGCATTATCGCGGCAGGGAGCAGGCCTGCGAGGAACAGCCGGCGTGCGTGAAGCCGGCGAAGTTCAGCAACTTGGCGGGGCGGCAGATGGCGATGGCCCGCCATTTCGAAGTATTCGCGGCTCAGCAGATAGGCGTTGGCAAGCAGCATCGCGATCAGGCCGATGCCGAACAACAGGAACGGCAGGGCCAGCAGGTTGACAAGGAGCACTGTTAGGGCAAAGCGCAGGCTGGTAAGCAGAGATTGTGCGGCCGGCAGCGATTTGCCCGGCGGCTCCGCCGCATAGTGTGTTCGCTCGACCAGGGCGGCAATGTGATCGAGAAAAAAGCCAGCGAAGAGCGCCGTCACGGGGGCGGCAAGAACAATGAAGGCGAGGAGCAGTCCGGCACCCGCGGCCAGGGCGATCGCCGGTTCGAGCCACCCGTAACGGGCAAATTCAAGATAGCTCAAAGCGAACTCTGAGGCGAATAACAGAGAAATGAAAAGAAGGATGCTCAGACCGAGGGACTTCCACAGCACGGAGCGAAAGGGCCGAGACAGCACATCCCGAGCGGCCATGAGCGCCGCACCGATCATCGCGAATACTTCGTTTCGGTCGCCGAAGCGGCGATTGCGGCCAAACTACAAATCTGCTTAACCAATGCCGCTTTCCTCAGAGTTCTGCACATGGCCCAAATGCCGATCGACGTTCTTACCATTGGAAATGCTATTGTCGATGTGCTAGCGCGCGTGGACGAGGCATTTTTGGAAAAGAACAAACTCGTTAAGGCATCGATGCGGCTCATCGAGGAGCCCGAGGCACACCGCCTTTATGAACTGGTCGGTCCTTCGGTGATCATTTCAGGCGGTTCGGCGGCAAATACGGCAGCGGGGATTTCGTCGCTTGGCGGGAGAGCCGCCTTCATGGGAAAGGTCCGGGACGATCAGCTCGGAGAGTTCTTCACGCACGACATTCGAGCAGCGGGCGTTATTTTCGAGGGGCAGCCCGCAACGAGCGGACCCGCAACGGCGCGATCATTCATTCTGATTACGCCCGACGGCGAGCGCACAATGAACACCTATCTTGGCGCATGCACGACACTTTCGCCCAAAGACATCGACAAAGTCATGGTCGAGGAAGCGGCGGTCACCTATCTGGAGGGCTATTTGTGGGATCCGCCAGCGGCAAAGGATGCCTTCGTAAAGGCTGCGCAGCTTGCCCGGAAAGCGGGGCGGAAGGTCGCCCTCACGCTGTCTGATTCATTCTGCGTCGATCGGCACAGAAGCAGCTTCAGGGAATTAATTTCACGCGACATCGATATTCTTTTCGCCAATGAACGAGAGCTTGCCTCACTCTATGAAACCCGCTTTTTCGACGAGGCTCTGCAGCACGTGCGGAACGAGGTCGAGCTCGCCGTGCTGACCCGATCGGAAGCGGGAAGTATTGTGGCATGCCAAGACGAGTTCCACATAATCGAGGCGAAAAAGATCGCAAAGCTCGTCGATGCAACGGGCGCCGGCGACCTCTACGCCTCGGGGTTTCTCTTCGGCTTTACGCGCGGTCGCCCGCTTGCCGAGTGCGCTAGACTCGGCTCGCTTGCCGCAGCAGAGGTCATCTCGCATCTCGGCGCGCGGCCGCAGACATCACTAAAGGCACTGGCTGAGGCAGCCGGTTTCGGGTGATCTCAAAGCTTTCGCAGCCAAACGCGATTGATCACATGGTCGGCGCCCTTGCGGAGGATAAGATCCGCACGCCGGCGGGTGGGCAGTACATTTTCGCGCAGGTTGACCAGATTAATAGTTTCCCAGATGCGGATTGCTGTTTCCCTAGCCTCGCGGTCGTCAAAGGAGGCGTATTTGTGAAAATAGGAGCGCGGATCGCGAAAGGCGGTGGCCCGCAAGGAGAAAAAGCGATCGATGTACCATTGGCGCAATACCGTTTCGTCGGCATCGAGATAAATGGAGAAATCGAAGAAGTCCGACACATAGGGAATGGCCTTTCCGTCCCGTGGCGGCCGGCCGGTCTGCAAAACGTTGAGACCTTCGACCAAGAGGATATCCGGCTGGTCAATGACGACGCGCTCCTTCGGAAGGATATCATAGGTAAGATGAGAATAGATCGGGGCAGAGGTTCCGCGGTTGCCGGCCTTTATGTCGGAGAGGAAGCGCAGGAGGGCGGGAAGGTCATAGCTTTCAGGAAAACCCTTGTGATCCATCAATCCTTCGCGACGCAGGACAGTGTTCGGCAAGAGAAAGCCGTCAGTTGTTACGAGATCGACTTTTGGATGGTTCGGCCAGCGGGCGAGGAGGTGGCGCAAAATTCGGGCGGTCGTGCTTTTTCCCACCGCGACACTTCCGGCCATGCCGATGATATAGGGCACCTTGTGTTCATTGCATCCGAGGAATTCGTGGGTAGCGCGAAAAAACGACTGGGTGGCGGCTACATACAGATTGAGCAG
>DATFOT010000319.1:0-5227 GCA_035265265.1 Aestuariivirgaceae bacterium
GGCGGCATCCTCGATTTGCAGGATCTGACCGTGAGCGACGTCATGGTCCACCGCACCAAGATGGTGACGCTGGAACGCACCGACTTGCCCGACTCGATCATCGACGGCGTCCTCAAAAGCGGCCACACCCGCATACCGATCTGGAAGGACAGCCCCGATAACATCATTGGCATCCTCCATGCCAAGGACTTGCTCAAGGAGCTGCAGAAAAACCGGGGCGACGCCTCGCGGATCGATCTCGACGAAATCATTTCCCCTCCCTGGTTCGTTCCCGATACCCGGCCCGTGGCCGACCAGTTGAACGCTTTCTTAAGACGAAAGATGCATTTTGCTCTGGTGGTGGACGAGTATGGTGAGGTCATGGGGCTCGTGACGCTTGAGGATATCATCGAGGAAATTGTCGGCGACATTTCCGACGAGCACGACATCGTTGTCCATGGTGTGAGGCCCGAGCCAGGCGGATCTTATGTCGTCGACGGTCTCGTGCCCGTGCGGGATCTGAACCGGCTGAACGACTGGCATTTGCCCGACGATGAAGTGACCACGGTCGCAGGTCTCGTCATCCACGAGGCGCAGATGATCCCCGAGGCAGGACAGACTTTCACCTTCCATGGTTTTCGCTTCGAAGTATTGCGCAAACGCCGCCACCAAATCACCGCGCTGCGCATTACGCCGCTGCGCAAGCGCCGCAAATCGCCCGCGCTTCAGACGCATTGAGCGAGGAGGCTATCTTCTAGGCTCCCGCTCGGCTTCGTTTATGGAGAGCGCCACGATGCTCAAAGCGTGCACCGGCCCGGCGAGCTCCTGGGCGAGGGCTTCATTGACCAGCCGGTGCCTGTCGAGCAAGCTCTTTCCTTGGAACGCCTCCGAGACGATCCGAACCTGGAAATGCGTTTCGCCCCCGGGGCGAGACCCCGCATGCCCGGCGTGTTTGTGGCTCTCGTCCGCGATCTCGAGCTGCTTTGGCGAAAACGCCGCCTTCAGCTTCTGTGCGATTCGTTCCCCGACCTTACCCGAAGACATTTGCTGCTCTTGGATTTGTTAATTCGGCCATGATTACTATGTATATCCTATCGCACCCCTCTATTGCGATTGGCACCGCGCTCAGCCAAGATGACAGGTAGTCATGAAACTGGAATCGAAATATTTCGATGCCGTTCGAGTCAAGCCCGACAAGGATCGGCGTCAGCGTGACCGTTTTCCAGTTTGCGCCTGGCCGGGCTGTGCCTCGCCTGGAACGCACCGGGCACCCCGCGGACGGCAGTTCGAGGGCGAATACCTCAATCTTTGTCTTGATCATGTTCGCGAGTACAACCGGGATTACAATTTCTTTCAGGGGCTGGATGATGCCGCGGTGTCCTCCTTCCAGAAGGATGCCATTACCGGCCATCGCCCCACTTGGCGGCTTGGCGAGAATTCATGGGCCAGCAGCAAGACCGGTCGCAAGGCACCGGCGGGTGGCCATCGGGGCCATGCCGTCCGTGACGATCCTTTCGAACTTTTCACCGAGACCCCTGGCCGCCGGCCGGGCCATGCCGCGAGGCCGGTTCGCAACGCCGAACGCAAGGCTCTTCACAGCTTGGGCCTCGACGAGGCTGCGACATCCGATCAGGTAAAGAGCCGTTACAAAACCCTGGTCAAGCGCCTACATCCTGATGCCAACGGGGGCAGCCGGGAAAACGAGGACAAGCTTAAGGAAGTCATCCAGGCCTATGATTACTTGTGCACCTGCGGCTTTTGCTAGCTTGTCGCGCCGGAGCTTGCCGGAAGGGGGCTCTCCGGACTAGAACCTGGGTGCACTTTCCAAGACAGAGTAGTGGTAAATGCCCGAAACATTGAACGGCCAGGTCGCTGCGTTACCCGACATAAAAGTGTCGGTTCGCCAGCTTTTCGGCTTCGACAGCAGCCTTCAGGTTCCGGCCTTTTCCCAGCCGACCGACCAGGTGCCCGATCTCGACGAGGATTATGTCTTTAACCGCGAGACGACCTTGGCGATTCTGGCGGGCTTTGCCTACAACCGCCGCGTCATGATCACCGGCTATCACGGCACCGGAAAATCGACCCATATCGAGCAGGTCGCCTCGCGGCTCAACTGGCCGTGCATTCGGGTCAATCTCGACAGCCATATCAGCCGCATCGACCTCGTCGGCAAGGATGCCATCGTCCTGAAGGAAGGCAAGCAGATCACCGAATTTCGCGAGGGTATTCTTCCCTGGTGCTATCAGCACAATTCCGCACTGGTGTTCGATGAATATGATGCCGGCCGTCCCGATGTGATGTTCGTGATCCAGCGGGTTCTGGAATCCTCCGGCCGCCTCACGCTTCTCGATCAGAACCGGGTCATTCGTCCGCACCCTGCTTTTCGGCTGTTCGCCACCGCCAATACCATTGGCCTCGGCGACACGACCGGCCTCTATCACGGAACCCAGCAGATCAATCAGGCACAGCTCGACCGGTGGTCGATCATCACCACGCTCAACTATCTGCCCCATTCCCAGGAAAGCGCCATCGTTCTTGCCAAATGCAAGGTCTATGACAATGACAAGGGCCGCAAGATGATAGCCAATATGGTCCGTGTCGCCGACCTCACCCGCAATGCCTTCGTCGCCGGCGACCTGTCGACCGTGATGAGCCCGCGCACCGTTATCACCTGGGCGCAGAACACCGAGATTTTCGAAGATATCGGTTTCGCATTTCGCCTCACCTTTCTCAACAAATGCGATGAGCTCGAACGCGGTCTCGTTGCCGAATTCTATCAGCGCTGCTTTGGCGAAGAGCTGCCGGAATCGACAGCCCATGTGTCCATCTCCTGAAACTGCATGAGTGATCGCTATGGCGCAGGATCGTGAAGGCCCGACTGCTCCGTTCAAACGCGCGCTCGCTCTCGCGATGAAAACCATATCGAACGAGCCCGAGCTGAATGTCACCTTCGGCAGCGAAGCCCCTACCCTCCAGGGCAACCGCGCCAAGCTTCCGCAGCTGAGCCTCGATCTGCCCGATCGCGAAGTGGCTATCACGCGCGGGCTGGCCGATTCCTTCTCGCTGCGTCTCGCCAACCATGATGATGCGGTGCATTCCAAATATCAGCCGGATGGCCGCAATGCCCGCGCGGTTTTCGAATCTGTCGAACAGGCTCGTGTCGAGTCGATTGGCGCGCGCGTGATGCCGGGCATGGCGGGCAATCTCGGCGCCATGCTTGAGGATCGCTATCAGAAGAAGCCTTTTGCCAAGCTCGCCGACCGCAAGGATGCGCCCTTGGACGAGGCCGTGGCCTTGCTGGTGCGCGAGCGCCTGACCGGAATAGCTCCGCCTCAGCATGCCCGCCGGCTCGTCGACCTCTGGCGCCCCTGGATCGAGGAGAAGGCCGGCGGCCAGCTCGATCATCTGCTAGAAACGCTTACCGATCAGGCCGCATTCGCGCGTATGACGCGGGAGATGATCGCCTCGCTCGATATGGCCGACGAGCTAGGCGAGGATCCCGATCAAACCGATGAGAACGACGAAGACGAGGAATCGGGCGACCAGAACGCCAATCAGGAGCAGAGCGAGCGCCAGACCGAAAGCACCGAAAGTGAGAATCTCGAAGAGGGCGAAAGCGAATCCGAGCAAGCGATGCAGGATAGCGCCGAGATCGACACGCAGGACGTCACCGATGACATTGAGGGCGAAGAAGAGCCCGATGGCGAGGAGCCGTGGCGGCCGGAGCTGCCGTTCTCTTCTCTTTCCAACGACGATTTCTATCACGTCTACACCAACCAGTTCGACGAGATCGTCAACGCCGAAGATCTCTGCGACGGCGACGAGCTGACCCGCCTGCGGAATTATCTCGACAAGCAGCTGTCCAGCCTTCAGGGGATCGTCGCCAGGCTTGCCAATCGTTTGCAGCGGCGCCTCATGGCGCAGCAGAACCGCTCCTGGGACTTCGATCTGGAAGAAGGCCTGCTGGATGCGGCGCGCCTGTCGCGCGTCGTCGTCGATCCTCTCCACGCCCTGTCGTTCAAGGTCGAGAAGGAGATGCGTTTCCGCGACACCGTGGTCACTCTGTTGCTCGACAATTCCGGCTCGATGCGCGGTCGCCCAATCACCGTTGCCGCCACCTGCGCCGATATTCTTGCCCGCACGCTGGAGCGCTGCGGCGTAAAGGTTGAAATCCTCGGCTTCACCACCCGTGCCTGGAAGGGCGGCCAGTCGCGCGAAAAATGGTTGGCTGCCGGCAAGCCGCAGACGCCGGGGCGGCTCAATGACTTGCGCCACATCATATATAAGTCTGCCGATACCCCCTGGCGCCGGTCGCGGCGCAATCTCGGCCTCATGATGCGGGAAGGCCTGTTGAAGGAGAACATCGACGGCGAGGCTCTGATCTGGGCTCATAATCGGCTGCTGGGCCGCCCCGAACAGCGCCGTATCCTGATGGTCATTTCCGATGGCGCGCCGGTGGACGATTCCACCCTGTCGGTGAATTCCGGCAATTATCTCGAGCGTCATCTGCGCCAGGTGATCGGTGACATCGAAGGCAAGTCGCCGGTGGAGCTGATCGCTATCGGCATCGGCCATGATGTCACGCGCTATTACCGGCGGGCCGTGACCATTGTCGACGCCGAGGAGCTCGGCGGCGCAATGACCGAGAAGCTGGCCGAGCTGTTCAACGAGCATGTCGTGTTCGATCGAAAGCCTGCGAAACGCCGGCTGGCTGGCTGAGCTGCGGGCCCGGATGAAACAACTATTGCACGCCGGGCTGGCCGCACTGGTTCTGTGCCTCGCATTTCCGGCTGAGGCGGGCGGATACGGCGACTTGATCAAGGTTGAAGCAACCCCGACCGATTTCGCCCGCTTCATGGGCCGCAGACAAAATTTCGGAAAGCTGAGTTTTCGCGGCGGCCTTGTTCTGAAGAGTGCTGATGATCGGTTCGGCGGTCTTTCCGGCCTGGCATTCTCCGATGATGGGCACTCCCTGATTGCCGTCAGCGACGACGGCTGGTGGTTTCGGGCCGATATGCTCTATGTGGGCGGCCGCCCCTCTGCTCTCGTCAACACGCGCATTGCGCCCATCCTTGCAGGAAACGGGCGCAGGCCGCCAACCAAGGGACGGCGTGATGCCGAAGCCATTGCCCTTGATCCTCCCGGCAAGGTGGGCGCCATGGTGTACGTCGGATTCGAAACCCTGGCGCGCATCGAAAAATTCGACATGCGCGCCGACGGGCTCACCGCCCGCCCGAGCCCGGTCACT
>DATFOT010000320.1:0-4971 GCA_035265265.1 Aestuariivirgaceae bacterium
CAGATGAATGCTGCCAGCGCCACAATGGCGCCGAGGAGGACGACCACGGCTGCATTCACCTCCGACCGGTCGCCCCGGTAGGGTTCGCTCAATTCCTGGTCGGTGAAACGGACCGATCTGCTGCGGGCCATCCTAGCCTCCAAATGTGTGCCGCCCCACGCGAATCGAATGATCGATGCTACGGCCAAATACGCCATAGTTGAAGCGATTTCACGGCCGCAGAAAACCGCCGAAAAGCGGTAGTGGCGTCACCCCCGCCTAAGCCCTTTCGCTTGGCGGCAATTCGCTGGCAATTCCACCCGTTTTCACCATATAAGGCGCGCCATGACCGGCGCCGCCCCAATACCTTTCCGCAAGATGAACGGCCTCGGCAATGATTTCGTCGTACTCGACGCCCGGCGCGCGCCGCTGCCCATCGATGACGCCCGCGCCCGCGCCATTGCCGACCGCGTTACCGGCATCGGCTGTGACCAGTTGATCGTTCTGGAATCCTCGGCTCAGGCCGATGCGCGCATGCGCATCTGGAACAGCGCCGGCGATGAGGTCGAAAGCTGCGGCAATGCTTCGCGCTGCATTGCCGACATCCTCTTCCGCGAGACCGGGCGGCCCGCGGTGACGATCGATACCGCCGGCGGTCTCCTTCATTGCACCAGCGCCGGCGAGGGGCTGGTAACCGTCGACATGGGCGTGCCGCGTTTCGGCTGGCGCGATATTCCCCTGTCGGAGGAGTTTCGCGATACCCGCCACATCGAGCTGCAGGTGGGGCCCATTGACAAGCCAATCCTCCACTCGCCTTCCGTCGTCAACGTCGGCAACCCGCATTGCATTTTTTGGGTGAAGGATCTCATCGCCTATGATCTCGCCCGCCTCGGCCCCATGCTCGAATATCACCCGCTCTTTCCCGAGCGGGCCAATATCTCGCTGGCCCAGGTTCTCTCCAAGGATCGGGTTGCCGTGAAGGTTTGGGAGCGGGGCGCCGGCCTGACGCGTGCCTGCGGTACCGCGGCCTGTGCTGTTGCGGTGGCGGGCGCCCGCATCAATCTCCTCGCCCGAAAGTCGGTTGTCTTGCTTCCCGGTGGCGAGCTTCTCATCGAATGGCGCAAGGCGGATGACCATATTCTGATGACCGGGCCTTTTGCTTATGAATTCGAAGGCGAGCTTCCCGGCCGGCTCCTGACGGTTCCTGCATGAACGAGATCGAGGTCGTTTCTTTCGGCTGCCGGCTCAATACCTATGAGTCCGAGGTGATCCGCGCCGCGGCGTTCCAGGCCGGCCTGGAAGACGCCGTCATCTTCAATACCTGCGGCGTGACCGCCGAAGCCTTGCGTCAGGCCCGTCAGGCGATTCGCCGCGCGCGCCGCAATCGCCCAGGGGCTCGCCTCGTCGTCACGGGCTGCGCCGCCCAGCTCGAGCCTCGGCTCTTTGCCGCCATGGGCGAGGTCGATTGCGTCCTCGGCAATGGCGAGAAGCTGAAGCCCGCGAGCTATGCCGGGCTCGCTCGCGAAGCGGCCCCAAGGATCAGCGTAGCCCCGGCGGCCGAGCTGAAACTAGCCCCGCAGCCGCCCGTCACGGGCTTTGCCGGACATTCGCGCGCCTTTGTCGGAATTCAGAACGGCTGTGACCACCGCTGCACCTTCTGCATCATACCCTTTGCGCGCGGACCTTCCCGCTCGGTCGCGCCGGCCGCGATCATCGAAGAACTGCGCGGCTTGCTGGAGCAAGGCTACCGCGAAGCGGTCCTGACCGGGGTCGACCTTACCGCCTATGGCGCCGACGTGCCCGGATCGCCGAAGCTCGGCGGCCTCGTGCGGCACATACTGAAATCTCTTCCGGAGCTTTCGCGTCTGCGGCTCTCCTCGATCGATTCGATCGAGGCCGATGCGGATCTGTTCCGCGCCTTCGCCGAGGAGGAGCGCCTGATGCCTCATGCTCATCTCTCGCTGCAGTCGGGCGACGATATCATCCTGAAGCGCATGAAGCGCCGTCATCTCAGCGCCGATGCCGTTGCGTTCTGCAGCCGCCTTCGCCGGCTCCGCCCTGACGTTGTTTTCGGCGCCGATGTCATTGCCGGCTTCCCCACCGAGAGCGACGCCATGTTCGAAAACACCTTTCGCCATGTCGATGCGTGCGGCCTGACCTACCTCCACGTCTTTCCCTTTTCATCGCGGCCGGGGACCCCAGCCGCCCGCATGCCGCAGCTTGCCGCCTCCCTGATCGCCGAGCGCGCCGCGGCCCTGCGCGCCAAGGCGCGAACGCTTCTTGCCGATTTCCTCAGCCGCGAAGTCGGAGAGCTGCGCAGCGTGCTCACCGAGCGCGGCGGCCGCGGCCACACCCAGCACCATGCGCCCGTCCGTTTCATCGGTCCCGTCGCCGCGAAAGAGCTTCTGACGGCCCGCATCAAATCATCCGCCGCCGACCATCTTGTTGCCGAAGCCGTCGGATGAGCCTCTTCAAGAAACTCTTCAATCGTATCCGCGGCGACGAGATTCCGCCCTCGGCTCCTGCTGAGGCAATCGCAGAAGAGACCGTCGCTGAGGCGCCGGCCGTCGCGCCCCCCATCCCGCCCTCGTCTCAGCAAGCATGGTTCGGGCGCCTCAAGGAGGGTTTGTCGAAATCCTCCAATGCCCTGTCGACCGGCATCACCGACATTTTCGCCAAGCGCCGGCTGAACCAGGCGACACTCGACAGCCTCGAGGATATTCTGATCGGTGCCGACCTTGGCCTTGATACGGCGGCGCGGGTGACCGCTGCCGTTGCGAAGGGTCGCTACGACCGCGAGATCACCCCAGATGCCGTGAAGCGCGTTCTGGCCGATGAGCTTGCCGAAGTCCTCCGCCCCGTCGAGGTGCCCTTCGTGTTCGACGAGACGAAGCGCCCCTTTGTCATTCTCGTCGTGGGCGTCAATGGTTCCGGCAAGACCACCACCATCGGCAAGCTTGGCGCCATCGCGAGGCGGGAGGGTTTCAGCGTGATGCTGGCCGCCTGCGACACCTTCCGCGCCGCGGCGATCGAGCAGCTTTCCGTCTGGGGCGAGCGCATTGGCGCGAAAGTCCTCTCCCGCCCGACGGGAGCCGACGCCGCCGGCCTCGCCTTCGACGCCCTCAACGCCGCCCGCGACGGCGGCACCGACATATTGATCATCGATACTGCCGGCCGGCTGCACAACAAAACCAATCTGATGGCCGAGCTTGAGAAGATCATCCGTGTTCTGAAGAAAACCGACCCTTCGGTTCCCCATGCCACCCTTTTGGTGCTCGATGCCACCACCGGCCAGAATGCCGTGAACCAGGTTGAAACCTTCTCCAGGGTCGGCGGCGTCACCGGCCTGATCATGACCAAGCTGGACGGCACCGCGCGCGGCGGCATTCTTGTCGCGCTCGCCCACCGCTTCGCTCTTCCCGTCCATGCCGTCGGTGTTGGTGAGGGAATAGATGATTTGCAGCCTTTCGATGCCGTGGCATTCTCGCGCGCCATTGCCGGGGAACCATCATGACGGAAACCTCCAAAAAAGCCTTGCCGGGTTGGCTGCGAATTCCCGTTGAATGGGGCCCGCTCATCGCCTTCTTCATCGCCAATGCCAAGGGCGGGATATTCTGGGGCACCGGCGTCTTCATGGCGGCGACGGCCGTGGCTCTTGCCGTTTCCTGGACGCTCACCCGCCGGCTCGCGCTGGTGCCTTTGATCGGCGCCGTTTTCGTCGCGGTCTTCGGCGGTCTAACCCTCTGGCTGCAGAACGACACCTTCATTAAGGTGAAGGTCACCTTGGTGAATGCCATGTTCGGGTCTATTCTTTTGGCCGGCCTTTACTTCGGCAAGCAGTTTCTGAAGCCCATCCTTGGTGAAGCGTTGAAGATGGATGATGAGGGCTGGCGTCTCCTCACCTTGCGCTGGGGGCTGTTCTTCTTCGCGCTCGCAGCTTTGAACGAAGTGATCTGGCGCAGTGTCAGCACCGATCTTTGGGTGAACTTCAAAGTCTTCGGCATCTTGCCGCTGACTCTGCTCTTTGCGCTCTCGCAGGCGCCGTTGATGAGCAGGCATATGATTGCCGAGAGCAACACTCAGCGCTAATTGTTCCGCACACGCCAAAACTGATTCGACTCATTGCCGGGAAAATTCTATATCCTTGAGATTGCCGCGCTGAGGCATGCACGCGGCAGTGCATGCAACGGACAAGCGGGTCCGCGGGTAGGGGAACGGCTGATGACGACGAGGGACATTAGGCAGTTTACGCGTTCACCCTATCATCTGTTGAAGCGCGCTGCGCAATATGCCGCCGACGTTTACATGGAAGAGGTCGGCAAATCCGGCCTGACCCAGCGACAGTTTACGGTGCTCTATGCCGTCGAGCAAAACGATGGCCTAAGCCAGACGCTTCTGGTCAAGCTCACCGGGATCGACCGTTCCACGCTCGCCGATCTCGTCGCGCGGCTGATGGCGCAAGGCTATCTTCAGCGCCGCCGCACCCGCGACGACGGCCGCACCAACACCGTGCGGATTACCGCTGCCGGACGAAAGGCTCTGCGAACTGCCCAGCCCGGTGCCGATGAGGTCGACAAAGCCATCCTGGCCGTGGTGCCTTCCTCTCATCGCCGTCCCTTCGTGGAATCCCTTGCCGTTCTCGCCGGAAAGCTCGACGAGCAGCAAAAAGCCGACAAGGCTGCATCCGAGCGCGGCAAGCGCAAGATGCGCTAGCAGCGATCGTCATTCCGGCAAACGCCTCTGATCCAGCTTTTCTTCCTTCTCCCCCTGAGGGAGAAGGTGGCGAGATGCGTTTGCGCATCGAGCCGGATGAGGGCTGGCCTCCCTCTGAGGCGCTCCCGCTCACCCTTTCGCGTCGCGGATGGCCGCCTCGAGCCGTTCCAGCGCTTTCTTGTCGGACAGCGGTCCGACCCATTTGAAGCGGATGATGCCCTTGCCGTCGACGACGAACGTCTCCGGCACGCCATAGACGCCCCAGTCGATGGATGCACG
>DATFOT010000321.1:0-2172 GCA_035265265.1 Aestuariivirgaceae bacterium
GGATCGCAAAACACTACCGCGATGCTTACGGCTGCGCGGTCGATCCCGAGCGCATCGTGATCACGACCGGCTCGTCGGGCGGTTTCATTCTGGCGTTCCTGTCGATGTTCGAGCCGGGCGACCGGGTGGCGGTTACGGTGCCGGGCTATCCGCCATACCGGCATATCCTGACGGCGCTCGGCTGCGAGCCGGTGCTGATCGAGACATCGAGCGCGACACGTCATGCGTTGACGGGCGAGGCCTTGCTGGCCGCGCATCACAAGACGCCGCTGAAGGGTGTGCTGGTCGGCAGCCCCGCCAATCCGACGGGAACGATGATGTCGCGCGAGGCGCTCACCGGCCTGATCAATGCGGCGGAGGGCGCGGGCATCCGCTTCATCTCCGACGAAATCTATCACGGCCTCGATTATGCGTTTCCGGCGGTGACGGCCGCGGAGCTTTCGCCGGATGCGCTCGTGATCAATTCGTTCTCGAAATATTTCTGCATGACCGGCTGGCGGGTCGGCTGGATGGTGGTGCCGGAGCCTTTGGTGCGGCCGATCGAGCGGCTGCAGCAGAACCTGTCGATCTCGGTGCCGACGCTGTCGCAGATCGCGGCCGAAGCGGCATTCGAAGGCGTTGCGGAAATGGAGGCGATCAAGCGCGGCTATCAGGAGAACCGCCGCATCCTGATCGAGGGACTGCCGAAGGCCGGCCTCACCAAGTTCCTGCCTGCGGATGGCGCCTTCTACCTCTACGCCGATGTTTCGGACTTTACCTCCGACAGTTTCGAATTTACCGGCCGCATGCTGGAGAAGGCGCATGTGGCGGCGACGCCGGGCGTCGATTTCGATCCGATCCACGGCCGCAGCTTCATTCGCTTCTCCTACGCGCGCTCGGCCGACGAGATGCGTGAAGCGGTGATGCGAATCGCGCGCTGGCTTCGCTAGCACGCGGGCCATCTGTCGTTCATTTAGAGCGTTAGCCGATCAGGTTGCAAGTATCCTGCGGCGACGAAGTAGTTTGTAGATTCCGCGGGCGTATAGGTGTCGATGATGCGTCCGACAGCATCCCAGAGACCACCGACGGTGCGTTCGGCGGCCTTTCGCAAATTTGCTTTGAGCTTGGCGAAGGCGTTCTCGATCGGGTTGAAGTCGGGGCTGTAGGGCGGAAGATAGAGGAGCGTCGCGCCGGCAGCCTCGATCATCTCACGTATGCGCGGGCCTTTGTGGCTGGAGAGGTTGTCCATGATGACGATGGCGTGGTCTGGCAGCTCGGGGACGAGCACCTTCTCGACATAGGTCTCAAAGGCATCGCGGTTGATCGGACCATCGAGCACCCAAGGTGCGATGATGCCGCGTGTGGTTAGGGCGGCTACGCAGGTTGTTGTTTTCCAGTGGCCGTGAGGAACGCTGGCCCGCAGGCGTTCACCGCGCAGGCAACGACCATGTGTTCGCGCCATGTTGGTCGATGCCCAGGTTTCGTCAATGAAGACGAGCCGATCCCGGTCAAGCTTGCCCTGGCTCTCGCGCCAAGCCTCGCGTCGCTTCAAGACGTCCGGGCGATCCTGCTCTGTGGCGTGGGCGGTCTTTTTTTGCGCGTGATCTTATGGCGCTCGAAGAAGCGGCGGATCGTGCCATAGCCAAAGGACAGGCCCTGTTTGCTCAAGCTATGACGCAATTCCTCGATGGTGATATCGGGCGACGTCTCGAGCAGAGCCATGATCGTCGCCCGATGGGTATCAATCCGGTGAGACTTGCGGTCTCCGCCCTGAACTCTCGGCTGCGCATCGCCTTGCTCCCGCTCGCGCGTTCGCCAGCGGCTTACGCTCGCCGCGCTTACACCAAATCGCTCGGCAGCCTGCCGGCCCGAAACGCCGCCCCCAATACAGGCAAGCACACGTTCGCGAAGATCCATCGACAGCGGTTTTGCCATGCCCGCCGGCCTCCAACCCCGGCGACCAGCTTGAATCACCAAAACGCTGATTTGTGAATCCCCAGCGATTCAGTCAGATGGGCTAACGCTCTAGCGCCCGGTCCTTCATGTTTCACCCCCGGGGAGGAGCGTGGAGACAGATTCGAGACAGGACCAGATATTCAACAAGGAAAAGCCGCGCTAAAGCGGCCTTTCAACAGGAAACTAATCGCAGCTCAGGCCAGAGCAGCAACTTGGCGCTTCCGCCGATAGGTCATG
>DATFOT010000322.1:0-3387 GCA_035265265.1 Aestuariivirgaceae bacterium
TCCCTCACTCGTCACCCTGACGGAAGTCTTAGGTCCAGCTTTACCATTATCCGTCATGCGCGGGCCCAGACCCGCGCATCTGTCGCGTGAAAGAAGATGGCCGGATCAAGTCCGGCCATGACGTGGCGGGTGAAAGTGCAGAAGTGGAACGCGCGACAGTTTGTATTCGTCATTCCGGCGAAAGCCGGAATCCAGCTTCACTTGTTTTTGCTTGCAGGTACGGATGCCTGACCATCGTCATTCCGGCGAAAGCCGGAATCCAGCTTCATGCGCTCAGGCGTTTCAAGCTGGATTCCGCTTTTCGCGGCAATGACGAAGCCTTACGCGGTCACTCCCGCACCACATAGCCGACGAAGGGCAGCTCGCGAAACGCATGGCCCATGTCCATGCCGAAGCCCACGACGAATTTATCGGGGCAGTCGAAGCCCTTGAAGTCCGCCTCGATCTCCGCCGCCCGCCGTCCGCTCTTGTCGAGCAGCACCGCCGTCATCACCCGCCGCGCGCCCCTGGCGGAGAGGAGGTCCTTGGCATAGGCGAGTGTGCGCCCCGATTCGAGAATGTCGTCGATCAGGAGAACATCGCGCCCGCGCACATCGGTCGCAATGTCGCGCAAGATATCGACGTGCCCGGAAGACACGGTGCTTTCCCGGTAGCTCGCCAGCATCATGAAATCGACCTCGGGCGAAAGTCCCGCGCGATGGCATGCCCGCATCAGATCCGCGGCGAAGACGAAACTGCCCTTGAGTATGGGCACGATGAGCAGCCGCTCCGGCTTCACGCGCGCGATATCCTCCGCCATGCGCTCGACGCGCCGCGCGATCTCCGGCTCGGAAAACAGGACGTCGATCACGTGACCGTCGATTTTAACCGCTGTCATGGGCCGGCATTTGAGCCCGAAAGCCCCTGGCTGGCAAAGCCAATTTCAACCTCGCGCGCGTTTTCCGGCGGCGAAGCGATGCGCGTGACGAAGGATGACGCTTCCCCAGGTTCGATCGGCCGCGTCGTGCTGTTCAGCTCCCACGCATAGACCTGCTGCTGCCGTTCGTCTTTCAGGTGAAAGACGAGTGTTGGAATTTTCCGCGACCGTCCGCTCCTGTTGACGATCTCGCCCTGTATGGCCAGCACGCGCACCCCGTCGATCGTCCGGTGCTGCTGGCCGACATTGCGGAACTCGAGCCCGCGCAGATTGATCTCAGCCCCCGCCATCGCATAAAGCCTGGCCGATGGCGGAAACAGCCGCATCGTCGCATCCGGCATCAGCGCGGCCGCCGCAAGTGGTACCATCGTGCACAGCGCCAGGAGCGACCAGCCCTTTATGTCTTGCCGCCGCTTCCGCTGTGCCGCTGCGAGCTTCGCGTCCGCTGCGCGCGCAGCCTTGGCCAGCCGCCGGATGTCGCGCTCGGCGATCACATCGCCATGCGACAACCGCTCGAGTACCCGCGGCATGGTCACCGGATAGCCGGGCCCCTCGACCACGCTCAATGCCCGGCTCTCGATCCAGCTGTGCCCGCATCGCCTGCAGCGGATCAGGCTGCCGTCGGGATCGAAGTTACTTTGCGGCAAATCCTGACGAGTTGCACAGGTGGGACAGACGACTATCATCACTTTGGTCGGAGCCGTTCGATTCGGGTGACCGCGCACGAAAACGCTGAACGTGAGCAGCTGACTTTCCAGGCAAATTAGCGGCAACATGGTTAAAGGCGGCTTAAACGGTGGGTCGGACAGGGGCGCAGCGGTGGTTCGCTTCGAAAACGTCGGGCTGCGCTATGGTATCGGCCCCGAGATACTGAGGGACGTTACCTTCACCCTCGGCCGCGGCAGTTTCAGCTTTCTCACCGGCCCTTCAGGAGCCGGAAAATCCTCGCTTTTGAAGCTGCTGTTCCTCGCCCTGCGCCCGAGCCGCGGCCTGATCAATCTCTTCGGCCGCGACATCGCCTCGCTGCGCCATGCCGAATTGCCGGGCCTGCGTCGCCGCATCGGTGTCGTGTTTCAGGATTTCAAGCTGCTCGACCATCTCTCTGCCTATGACAATGTCGCCCTGCCCCTGCGCGCCGCCGGTATCAGGCCGGAGTCCTATCGCTCCAATGTGAAGGAGCTCCTCGATTGGGTGGGGCTCACTGGCCAGGCGGATATGTTCCCCCCGGTTCTTTCCGGCGGCGAGAAGCAGCGTGTTGCCATTGCCCGTGCCGTTGTGGCAAAGCCCGAACTCCTTCTCGCCGATGAGCCCACGGGCAATGTTGATCCCTCCCTTGCCACCCGCCTCCTCCATCTTTTCCAGGAGCTCAATCGTTTCGGCACGACCGTGCTGATCGCCACCCACGACCCTCATCTCATCGCCGGCGGCACGCTGCCCGTGCTGCGCCTGGAGAAAGGTCACTTGAACTGACGCCATGACTGCCTCGTCCATCATTCCGGTCGATGCCCAGCCGATGCGAACCCTCACTCTCGCCATGGCGGTCATGTGCTATCTCGCCACTTTGGCACTCGGCGGTCTCATGCTGGTCGAGGCGGCGGTCACGCAATGGACCTCAGGGCTCACATCGGAGGTGACGGTCCAGCTGCGTCCGAGCTCTGGCACCGACCTGAGCGCCGAGACCGACAAGGCGCTTGCGATCCTCGTCGCAGCGCCAGGCGTGCTGGCGGCGCGCCGGATCGACAGGGCCGATGCATTGAAACTGCTGGAACCATGGCTCGGCCAGACGTCCGTTCTCGAAGAGCTGCCGCTGCCCTCTCTCATTGCCGTCGCCGTCGATCGCGCGCGCCCGCCCGATCTCGCCGCACTCGAGCGGGTGTTGCTCGCCAAGGTGCAAGGTGTCAGCATCGACACCCATGCACGCTGGCAGTCGCAATTGATCCGCACCGCCTCGACCTTGCGCCGGTTGAGTCTGTCGATTCTCGCCCTCATTGCCCTGTCCGCCACCGCTCTTGTCATCTTCGCGACGCGCTCGGTGCTCGATGCCAACCGCGGCGTCATCGAAATTCTCCATCTCGTCGGCGCCCATGACGGCTTCATCGCCCGCGCGGTGAAGGGCCGCTTTCTGCGCAGCGGATTTTTTGCCGGCCTTCTCGGCACCATCGGCGGCATCGCCACCTTTGCCATCCTCGGTCTCATCGGCGCCCCCGCCGGCTCGAGCACGCTCGCCGAGGCGAGCACCGAGCTGCTCATCGCCGCGCCCTCCGTCGCCCTTGCGACCTATGCGGTTTTCCTGCTGGTACCCGTGTGCGCCACCCTTCTGAGCCTCGTCACCGCGCATCTCGCCGTCATGCGACAGCTGCGCGGCGCTTAAGGAGAGGGCCCATCATGCAGGCGCTGCGCTCAGCCCTCTTCAATGTCGCCTTCTATCTGAACCTCGTGCTGTTCCTGGTGGTGTTTTCCTGGCTGCTCTT
>DATFOT010000323.1:0-4955 GCA_035265265.1 Aestuariivirgaceae bacterium
GCCCTTCATCCAGCTTGTGCATCATCGGAATCTGTATGGATGATCCCGGCCCGCCGCGGCGGTTGGTGAACGATAGATAAGACTTGCCGTCCACCGCCTGTCGGAACTTATTGCCGAACCGCAGCGTATGGATGAAGCCCGAAGCATGTTCCACTTCACCGTTTACCCCGCACACCGCCGCCTTTCCATAAGCTTCGACCTTGTCGCCGCCCCCGAGCAGCTGCAGCAGCATCGGCACCAGAATATCGCCGAGTGCCGGCGCATAGCCGAGGATCTCCGGGCGCAGATCCTCCACGAAGCCCCTTCCTACCCAGGGATTGACGATTACGGCTGCGGCCGCTGCCATAAGGCCCGGCCTTTCGGCACGCCGGCCACCCTCGATGAAGGTTGTTTCCGTGAAGCTGGCGGTCTTTCTGATGACGAGGCCCATGCTATTCCGCCGCCTGCCGTTCATCACGCCGGTCCGCAAAGCGCGGCATGACCTCTTCGGTGAAGAGCTTCAGCGATCGCATTGCCGCCTGATGGTCGGTGCTGGGGAAGTGCGACCACACGAGGAGATATTGCAGGTTTAGCACCTCGATCATTTCCTGGATTTTTTCGGAGATCTGATCAGGGGTGCCGAACAAGAGGTTCCGCTCGTCGAGAAAATTTACGTCCAGAAGGTCGAGTTTCCCCTCGGTCTTGGGCAGCTCCTCGCCGAGATGGCGATGGTTGTCGAGTCCGCGCCAATGGCAGACCCACTTCAAGTAATCGACGATGCCGTCGCCGCCGAGTTTCAGCGCCTCGGCCTTGCTTTCGCAGCAGAACATGTCGCGGACCAGCATCACGCCTTCCCCAAGCTGCACCGGGCGCTGTTCTTTCGCAGCCTTCTTGTCGCGGTAGAGCTCGAAGCGCGGCTTCAGCGCATCGGTTGGAGGTATCCACATCATCGCCCCGAGATTATTTTCCGCAGCGAACTGGATGGCCAGATGGCCGTCGACGACCTGGTGCATGGGCGGGGTCGGCTGCTGCAACGGCCGTGGCACCAGGGAGAGTTTCTTGAGTTCCAGGCTCTCCAGATCCTGGTATTCGGAGGACTTTGGGCTCATCGCATGGTCCCAGGCGAAACCGGGATCGGGAAACTGGAAGAACTCTCCCTTGAATTCGAAACAGGGTTCCGACCAGGCACGCCGGATTATTTCCAGGCTCTCGGCGAAGATGCGAAAATTTTGGGCGGGGTTTCGCGTGTCCGCCGACTTATTCAGATTTAGGGCCTCGCGGCCGTAGAGACCCCGTCCGACCGCGCATTCCACGCGCCCGCCGGACATGTGATCGAGCATCGCGAGATCTTCGGCGAAACGTAAGGGGTGCCAGAAGGTGATGATATTCGCCGCCTGTCCGATCCGCAGCTGCTTGCTGTGGGCGGCGGCCCATGTGCTCATCATCACGGGATTGGGGCAGACCTCGAAGCCCTCATGCCCGAAATGGTGTTCGGTAAACCAGATCGAATTCCAGTCCTCTGTATCGAGATACTGGGCGATTTCAACGGTTTCAGCCAGAACTTTGCCGTAAGGCTTGCTGAGGTGCCGGTTGTTCGTATTTGCAAAATAGCCGAATTTCATGGCGCTCATCCGTTCTTGAGGTTCAGATCAGTAAGCGCACACCGATTTGGCTCACTGCGCGCGCACTTGAGCGGCACACACCGATTAGGCTGACTGCCTGCCGACTTCAGCTTCAAATGAGATACCAAAGACCGCGAGCCTCGGCAACAAGGAGGAAATTCCTCAACGCTGCACTCATCTGCCCTTGCGACGCCAGCAATGCGTTAGCATATGATCCCCTATGACCCTTGTCCGAATCGACGAGCTCCGGCGGCGCGAACTGATCCGGGCAGCCTTCAGCGTCATAAAGCGCGAGGGCCTGCACTACGCCACCCTTGCCAAGATCGCTGAGGAGGCGGGTGCGTCCAAGGGGCTGGTGCACCACTATTTTCGTGACAAGCAACAGCTCATCGAGCTGACGATGCGCTTTGTGCAAGCCCAGAAGAAGGGCGAGGTAGTCAAACGGCTGCGAGCGGCGCGTACGCCGTCTGAAAGGTTATGGGCGGTCGCTTCGGTCGTTCTAAACGAAGAGTACCTTCAGCCGGGATTTTGCCGTGCCTGGGTTTCATTCAATACGGAAGCTTACAGCAACACTACGCTGGCGCGCCTGCAAAAAGCCATCCACCGCCGGGAACGTTCCAATTTGGCCCACGCACTTGGCCCCTTTCTTCCCCGTGCCGAAGCCGCCGAGACCGCCATAGCGCTGAAGGCTATGATCGAAGGCTTTCGCTTCAGAGTGGGTGTGATCTCGCCTACAAAATTCGATCCCAAAGCACCGAGTGCTCAGGTTCTCGATTTTCTGAAGCGCCGAGTTCCCGGCTTCAGCCGCTCCCAGGCGTTGCGAGGTGAGGCATGAGCCGCGCTTCGATCAGCACCCTGCGAAAGGCCGAACTGCAGAAGGCAGCCTTCGAAGTCATCCACAAACTAGGCTTTAACGCGGCGACCGTGGAAGACGTGGCCCGCCACGCCGGAGTGTCCAAGGGGATCGTTCATCACTATTTTGACAGCAAGCACCATCTGCTCGAATACGCGACGCGCTACGCACAAGGGATACTCGGTCAGGCCGCCCGGCAACGCTTGCGAAAAGTGACAACGCCGAGCGAGCGGCTATGGGCGATCATCGAGGCGAACTTTGCCGTCGAAATCATGAACCCCGGATATTTTCGCCTCTGGTTCGAAGCTCTGGACGACAAAAGACTGCGATACCTGTTCGACATCATTGAGCTTCGCAACCGCTCCAATCTCGAATTCGCACTTAGGAAGCTCATGCCGCCCAAAAATGCGCCCGATACCGCCAATGCGATCATGAACCTCTATGACGGCTATTGGATTCTGGCGTCCATCGACCCCGCCATAACGCGGGAGCATGCCCTATCGGCGATCGCGAACTACGTCTCGGAGCTCGTGCCGGGTTTCGATAGCAATGTGGTTGGCTGCGCTCTTCAATGAGCCCGAGGGAAGCTTCCTCTCTGCTCCGCCAAAAGGCGATCGTGGCCAAGCGCCCCCGATGGCAGGCCACGATCTCCCTCCCCCGATCAAGCCCCCGTTTCAACAGGCTCGTCTCGTTTCAACCGGCCAAAATTTGGATTTCTGCGGGTGTCCTGTTCGGCTATGAAGTGGCCTCATTTACCGAACGGCCATGTTTTTCACCAACGGGCCAACATTCCCACCAGCCAGCCAAAAAGTCAATGGGCTTTTTCAGGAGTGCTGATAAAATTAATAAATGGCTCTCGCTTCGATTGCCGATATCCGCCGCCGCGAACTGATCCAAGCCGCCTTCGAGGTCATCAGGCGGGATGGTCTTCAATTCGCGACCGTAGCCAAGGTGGAAAGGGCGGCCGGTGCTTCGAAGGGCACGCTTCACAAATATTTCAAGAACAAGGAGGAACTGGCGCAAGCCTCCATCCGGCATGCTCTAAAATTGAGGCGCCGGGATTTTATCGAGAGGCTCAAGTGCTCCCGGACCCCTTCGGAGCGATTGTGGGCGAGTATCGCTCTCCACCTCCATCCTAAATACCTGGATCCTGGATCTTCCCGAGCCTGGGTCTCGATCCTTGCCGAAGCCACAGAGAAAAAACCCTATGCGCGAATAGTGAAGGCCCTCTATGCGCGGGACCGCTCCAACCTTCTTCATTCCCTCCGAAACATGCTGGATAACCCCGACGTCCCCGGCACCGCGCTGGCTTTGCAGCTCTTCTTCGACGGGTGCAGATACCGATCGGGATTCCTGGCGCGGAAATCCACGGCCCGGAGCGAAGGGCAAGTTCTTCTCCATTATTTGAAGCACAATGTGCCTCGTTTCGATTCATCGGTCGCAAAGCAAGAACTGGAAAAATGGCCCGAGTCCCCATAAGAGCCCTGCGCCGGCTGGAACTGGAGCAGGCGGTCTATGAAGCAGTGAAAGAATGCGGTGTTCGTGGATTCGCATTGGAGGAAGTCGCGAAACATGCAGGCTCTACCAAGAGCGCTATCCATCATTACTTCCGGAGCAAGCAAGACCTCATTGAAAGCGCGGCACGCTCAGCCAACCGGGAATTCTCGCAAGCCGCGCGCCGGATCATCAAAGCAGCGAAATCGCCGAGCGAAAGCCTGTGGGGGATCATTGCCCTCAACATGGACGTTGCGTTTTTTCAACCGATCCTTGCGCGCACCGATATTCTCGTTTTAGCCTACGGAATTCGCTACGAGGGCGTGCTGAGAATATATAATGCCAACCACGCCCGCATCGCATCGCAGCTGACCATCGCGCTCCGGCAACTCGTCAAGCCCGAAGATGTCCGGCCGATAGGTGATACAATCATCGCCATGGTAGATGGTGCCTGGGTGCTTCAGGCCACGCAGGAGGAGGAAATTGCCACGTCAACTCTGCGTACATTGGCCGACTATCTGAAGACCGCTGTTCCTCGCTTCGACAGCTCGGTCATTCAACTGCGCGACCGCTGTCCTCAATTCAGCCCAACCATCGAATAAATGGCCCGACTCCCCGTAAGAGAAATCCGGAGAATGGAGCTGGAGAAGGCCGCCTACCTCTGTATCACTGAACGCGGTGTTAAGGGTTTCAACTTGGGTGCGGTTGCTGAACAAGCAGGCACGGCCAAAGGAACCATTCACCATTACTTTCTCAACAAAGAAGAATTATTTGAAGGCGTGGTCCGCTATGGAAATAGAGAGTTCGGGCAAACCGCCATAACCTTGATTAAAGCTGCACGTTCGCCATGCGATAGGGTTTGGTCGATTATCTCCCTATATTTCGATGATAAGTTTTTCCAACCGATGATCTCACGTGCCTATGTGTTCGCTTTGACCATCGGAATTCGCTACGAGGGCGTGCTGAGAATATATAATGCCAACCACGCCCGCATCGCATCGCAGCTG
>DATFOT010000324.1:0-4666 GCA_035265265.1 Aestuariivirgaceae bacterium
CCGCTTCTTCCGCGGTTCGCGGGGCAAGGCAGTCGCCGATGATTTGAAGGCTCTCGACCAAAGGCTGCAGCTGAGTGGCGAGACTGTCCTCAGGTGCATTCGGACAGGCCAGCACGAGCGTATCGACATTCTCCATGACGACCGCCTCCTGCGCCGCCGTGTGCAGGAAATAGGCTGTCGTGCCGTCGATCCCGAACAGCCGCATCATCGGCAACACGGTAACCCCGAGGCGATGCAGCTTGGCGATATAGACGTCGCGGATGTAATTTTGGATATTCACCGCCGGACATAGTCCGTTTACGGCCAAGCGAACATGAACACCGTCCTGGGCCAGCTTCTCGGCAACGCCCGCGCCGATCCAGTCCGCCAGCCAGTCATAGATGACGACGCTGGCACCCGTATCCGCCTGGCCCGTCAGCACCTCGCACGCATGCACGATATTGGACGCACGCGCCCCACCCTCGATCGGCGGGGCATGCGGCCGCGAGCCCGTTGCCAGGATGATGGCATCGGGCTTCTCCGCGGCGGCGAATTCCGCTGTGACCGCCCTGCTCCTCACGATCGTGACGCCTGCCCGCTCCGCCTCGCGAGTAAGATTGGTGACGATCCCCCCGAACTCGGCGCGCCCCGGCAGCAATTGCGCCACCAGCGCCTGGCCGCCGAGCCGGGGCTCTCGCTCATAGAGCGTCACCTCATGTCCACGTTCGGCGGCGACGGCCGCGGCCTTGAGCCCGGCAGGGCCGCCGCCCGCAACCATGACTTTCTTACGCCGCCGGGCTTTGGGCTTGACGGCGTATAAAAGCTCCCGCCCGGTCTCCGGATATTGGATGCAGGATATCGGCAGGCCGAGCTGAAAATGGCCGATGCAAGCCTGGTTGCAGCCGATACAGGCGCGGATGTCGTCGGTCAGCCCCTCTCTCGCCTTGTTTGCCATCTCGGGATCGCAGATCATCGCCCGCGTCATGCCGCACATGTCGGCTGACCCTTCGGCGATGATGCGCTCGGCTTCGTGCGGCTGGTTGATGCGGCCGGCCACGAACACGGCGGCACCCGTTGCCTGCTTCAGCTTGCGCGAATAGGGGGCCAGATAGGCGTGGCCCACGGTCATCGGCGGCACGATATGGACCGCGCCCGCCGAAGCCGCAGACGTTCCGGCGATGACGTTCAGATAATCGACCTCGTCCTTGATCAGCCGCGCCATGGCGATCGTTTCTTCTTCCCCCAGCCCGTCGGCATCGAGCTCGTCGCCCGAAAACCGGATGCCGACGATCGTGGTCTCCGGCACGGTCTTCCGAATCGACGCGATGACCTCTGTCGTAAAGCGAAGCCGGTTCTCAAGGCTGCCGCCATAGCGGTCATCGCGCTGGTTGACTTTCGGGTTGAGAAACTGTGCCGGCAGATAGCCGTGGCTCGCCACGATCTCGACGCCGTCGGCACCGGCCTCGGACATGCGTCGCGCAACCGCGGCATAGCCCTCGATGATTTCCTCGATCAAGCCGCTGCTCATCGGCCGCGGTACGGTGCGGAAGCGCTCCGATGGCGAGAACGATGGTGCATAGGCCGGCTGGATAACCCCTTCCGGGCGCCCCAGCAGCTCGCGGCCGGGATGAAAGAGCTGCACGAAAACCTTGGTGCCGAGCGCGCGGAGCGTTCCGATCAGCTCACGGTATCTCGGAATGCAGTCATCACTCGTGCCCATCAGCAATTCGCCGGTATAGCGCGCCGTTTCGTGAACGCCGACGACCTGGATGATGATCAGGCCGGCTCCGCCCCTGGCGCGCGCCGCCTGATAGGCAATCAGTCCCGGCGAGGGCAGGCCGCCCTCGGGCAGATAGGTATCGTGGCCGGTGGAGAAGATGCGGTTGCGGAACTCCGTCGACCGGATGCGGAACGGCGAAAACAGGTTGGGAAAGCGCATGGCTAGTGCTGCCGGAGGCTCATGGGAACAGCGCCGCCTGAAGCAGCCCCGACGCTTCCGGCAGCCCGAACATGAGATTGAAATTCTGGATTGCCTGACCGGCCGATCCCTTCACCAGATTATCGAGTGTCGATACCAGAATGACCCGGCCGGGCACGCGATCGGCATAGGCTGCGAGCAGCACGTCGTTCGAGCCGCGCACGAATTGCGTCGCAGGCACGACACCCTTCGCCGCCACGCGAACGAATTTTTCCTGAAGGTAGCTTTCTCCGAGCGCCCGCTCGCAGTCTGCCGCCGTAGCGCCGCCGCTGAGCCTTGCATAGATCGTGCATAATTCTCCGCGGCTCATCGGAACGAGGTGCGGCGTGAAATTGACGATGACCGCGCGCCCTGCCGCCCTGGAGATTTCCTGTTCGATCTCGGGCGCATGGCGATGCGAGGCGACGCCATAGGGCGAGAGCCCCTCGCCCGCTTCGCAGAAAAGCAGGTTCTGCTTCAACGAGCGTCCCGCGCCGGAAACACCCGATTTGGCGTCGATGATAATGTCCTCGACTTCGATCAGCCCTTTTTTCACGAGCGGCAGCAGCATGAGCAGGGCTGCGGTTGGATAGCATCCAGGACAAGCGATGAGCCGCGCCTTGCGGATATCGTCGCGATAATGTTCGGTCAGTCCATAAACCGCCTCGCTTTGCAAAGCCGGCGCTTTATGCGGCACGCCATACCATTTTTCGTACACCGCTGCATCCCGCAGGCGAAAATCGGCTGACATGTCGATGATCTTCAGCCTCGGCGGCAGCTTGGCGATGACCTCCTGGCTGGTGGCATGCGGCAATCCGCAGAACACGGCGTCGATGCCCGACCAATCGGCCTCCTCGTTCTTTATGAGGGTCGGCAGTGCCAGCCCGCCGAGATGCGGAAAAACCTCATGGACCGGCTTGCCGGCATGCGTATTGGCGGTGAGCACCGCAATATCCACGCGGGGATGGCGGGCCGCCAGGCGCACGAGATCGGCGCCCGTGTAGCCCGAGGCTCCGATGACGCCGACCCTGATCTTCTCTGCGGCCCTGACCGTTCCTTTCGCCCTCCCGGGAGTGCTCCTTTAGCGGAAGTTGGCGCAAGACAAAAGTGGCCGAAAGCCTCCTTGTACGAGGGTTAGAATGCGATCTCGCCGCCAAGAGCCGCCGCTAGCGTGACCGACTGGTCCGTCCCGAGGGAGAGATCGGCGCTGAACTTCAGCTTCATGCGGCCGTTCGCCGACTGTGCGACGGCGGCAGCGCCCGAGAATAGGCTCAAGATCGGATCATCGTCATTGGGGTCGAAGGTTGCAATGCCGACGCCCAGCACTTCGGCGGCAACGCCTTCCCCTCCGAGCCCGAACCGCGCTGACAGACCGACGCGCGGCTCCAGAAGCACTGAAGCTGCACCGGCGAGCGAAACATGCTCGGGCAATGCCAATTGCACGCGCGCCGCGAACGAATGGACCTCGCGCGCCGCAACGGTAAGATCGGCGGAGGATCCCTCTTCACTGTAGCCGTCGATAAAGAGGCCCGTATAGCGGGCTGCCAGTGAGGATACGAGCGCACCCATCTGCGTGCCGACAGCGATCTCGGGCACAAGGAACAGAGACTCATAGGAAGCCTTTGCCTTTTCCAGGCCGCCGGCGACACTGTTATTGGCGATATGCCGTGTGCTGTCGTACTCCTGCCACCCTGCGAGAAACACCGCGCTGGCGAAACGCGATTGCCGCACACGGCTGACGTGAAATCCGCCGTAAAGACTGTTGGTATCGATATCCTGCGCATCGTCATCGACGGCCAGCGCGCTCCGGGCCGCGCCCAGGAACACGCCCCCGCGCAGCCTGTCCGACAGAATTCCGTCGATGCCGGTAACGAAACCTCCGAGGCGATGATCCGCAGACCACGCCGGCCCATCGTCGTCCTGATAGCGCCAGATGCCGAAGCTGTCGGCCCACAGGCTCGTCCCTGCCCTGTTCAGACGATCGCCGGCAGCGATGACTGTCTCTCCGAGCCCGAGCGGAGCCGACAATTCACCGCCCTCACCGCGCGTCAGCACCCGTCTGGATAATGAGTCCAGCACGGAGCTTGCCAAATCGTCGAGCATGACATCGGCCATGGCAAAACCCGTTGGATCCACAACCGCGATCTGATTGTTGGCGCTGTCGATCGCATAGGGCATGCCGCTCGTGTCGATCGTGCCGGGAAGCGCGCTGGTATCGTCGAACACCAGCAAGGCGTTGAGGCCATTGCCGATGATGAAACTATTGTCGGCGCTGCCCAGATGAATGTCGCCTTCGAGAACGGAACCGGCAAGCAGAGTCACGCTATTTCCGCTCCCGTCCAAAGACAGCGAATAGCTGGAGCCGCTGATCCTGCCCGCATTTATAAGATCAAGATGATCCGTGCCGGTTTGTTGAATGCCGGATACACCGCCGATCACGGTTCCGGTATTGACGAGCATGAGCTGGGCGTCTTGCACCAGAACGCCGACTTCGGCGCCAATGATGGCACCGCTGTTGGTTATACGGGCCACCGTCGTTTCGCTGGCAATGTCATCGTAGATTTGCATGCCATAGAAATTTTCACCCGTGATTATTCCGGAATTTTCAAAATCGAGCGTGCTGCTGTCATGCACGCTGAATCCGGTTTCCAGGCCGGAGATGGTTCCGCTGTTGCTTCCAGTCAATTGTGATCCGTGCTGGTGAATGCCCTCTTCATCACCGCTGATGCT
>DATFOT010000325.1:0-2745 GCA_035265265.1 Aestuariivirgaceae bacterium
CGCGTTCAGCGACAGGCTCTTCACGTCGCTGATGATTTCTTCCCTGAGCTTCTTGTAGCGCCGCTCCTGGCTGGATGAGAGCGCGGTCTTCTCCGCCACCTCCTGGTCCTGCAGCTTGCGCAGCGACTTGTAGGTCTTGGCGATGCGGTCGAAGGTCTCCAGCACCTGCGGTTTCAGCTCCGCCTCCATCGCGGCGAGAGAGACGTTGTTCTCCTCATCGTCCTCGTCGGGCTCTTCCTCGACGCGCGGCGCATCGAAATCTTCCGGCGACAGCACGTCGCTATATTCATCGTCGCGCCGGCGCGCCCGCTCCTGGATGGCCTGGCGGCGCTCGCGCGGGCTTTCCGGCTTCTTCGGTTCCAGCTTGATGATCTTGGCAATCTCGGCCGAGGCTGCGGCAGGCGCCTGCGCCGCAGGCGCCGCCTTTGCGTCGGGCCCGGCATAGGTCGCTTCGAGGTCGATGATGTCGCGGAGCAGGATCTTTCCTTCGTTCAGCTCGTCGCGCCAGATGATGATCGCCTGGAAGGTGAGCGGGCTTTCGCACAAGCCCTGGATCATGGCCTCGCGGCCCGCTTCGATGCGTTTGGCGATCGCGATCTCGCCTTCGCGCGACAGAAGCTCGACCGATCCCATCTCGCGCAGATACATGCGCACCGGATCATCCGTGCGGTCGCTCGGTTCCGCCGCGCGCTCCACCTTCATCGGAACGCTGGGTTCGGCCTCGGCCTCCGGCGCCGGTGCCGCTTCCTCGGCCTCCTCTTCGGAATCGACGACGTTGATGCCCATGTCGGCCAGCATCGCCATCGTGTCCTCGATCTGCTCTGAGGAAACCTGCTCGGAAGGAAGCACCGAATTCAGCTCGTCATAGGTCACATAGCCGCGTGCCTTCGCCGCCTTGATCATGCGCTTCACCGCGGCATCGGTGAGGTCGAGCAGCGGAGAATCGGTCGTGCCCGAGGATGCCTCCGGCGCCTCCGCCTCTTCCTGCTGCTCGGCGTTTGCCGGCTCTTCGGAAGGTTCGCGAATCTGCGCTCGCGCGACGCCCGTCTTGACTTTCGCCCCTGCCGGACGCGCGTTTGCCTTCACCATGCAATACTCTCCGTAAAACTGATTCGGGGCTCTCGCGCCCGGCTGTCTGCCTTAACTGTATTTTCGCATTCCGGCACTGCCAAAATGCACCTCGCCGGCAGGTGTCGGCTCAGGCCATGGGCCCCTGCGGACGCCCGGAGTCCTCACCAAATCCCTCGATCAGCGCCTCTTCACCGACGGCAGAGCGCATCTGTTCGCGGATCTCGTTGAGAACCTTGAGGTTTTCATCCGAAGGATGTTCGGCAAGCGCTGCTTCCGCAGCATCGAGTTCCCGGGCCAATGTCACTGTCTTGCGATGAAGTGCCACCATCTGCCGGAATCCCGTGCGAACGTCCTTCGCTGCCGCTTCCGGCAGTAGAAACCACTCCGTCAACCGTTCGAACTGGATCTCAATGCGTTCGAGGAGCGGCCCGAAGCCCTTGCGTTCTAAGTGGTTTCGCAAGGTGGCTGAGTCAAGGCTCGCCTCAAGTGCGGCGATATCTATGATGTCGCGCCTCAGACTGTCAAGCTCAGCGGCCGAAAATTCAATCTCCGCCAGGATTTCGATGAAATCCTGCAAAAGTTGAGGGTGGTTGACGACGGCGAGGATAATGGCCCTTTCGCGGCGCGCGGCGGACTGCCGGGAGGGGCCGGACCGCGCCAGCGCCTTGAGCTCGAGCGAGGCGGGCTGCGCATATTCCCAAGGCTTGGGGATAATAAAGCCGCGCCGCCCCGCGCCCCGAAGCCCCGGCGGGGGTTTTGCCTTGAAGCTGGGCCCGCCGCTGCGCCAGCGCCTCGCCGGCGGCGGGCCGAAGAGCGTCCGCACCCGGCCCGCGACATCTGCCGCATAATGCTGCCTGACCTTGCTGTCGCCGATCCGCTGAACCTCGCTTTCCAGCTCCCGCTCGAACTGCGCCCGCCGCTCCGGCGTGGAGCGGTCGTTGCCGGCTAGCGCGCGCCGCCACAGAACCTCGCTCATTGGTTCCGCTGCCGAAATGACCGATTTGACGGCGTCCGCGCCGGCGCTCTTCAAGAGATCGTCGGGGTCGAGGCCCTCCGGCAGCAGGGCAAAACGCAGCGACTGTCCGGGCTTCAGCATCGGCAGCGCAAGGTCGAGCGCGCGATAGGCGGCTTTCAGCCCGGCATTGTCGCCATCGAAACACAGGATTGGTTCCGGTGCTGCCCGCCACAGGATCTGCAGCTGCTCTTCGGTGAGCGCCGTTCCCAGCGGAGCCACGCAATTGGCGAAGCCGGCACGGGTCATGGCGATCACGTCCATATAGCCTTCGACCGCGATCAGCGTGCCGAGCTCATGCGCGGTCCCCCGCGCCTGGTCGAAATTATAGAGAATGCGGCCTTTCTGAAACAGCGGCGTCTCCGGCGAATTGAGATATTTCGCAGGCGAATCATTCGCCAGCGCCCGCCCGCCGAAGGCGATCACCCGCCCGCGCGCATCCCTGATCGCAAACATGACGCGGTCGCGGAACCGGTCATAGGCGACGGGCACATCATCGCCGGAAATCACCAGCCCGGCTTCGATCATCTGTTCGAGGGTGACGTTTTTTTCGGCCAGATGCGCGCGCAGCGCCTGCCGGTCGACGGGCGCGAACCCCAGCCGGAAGGCCTGCTGCACGCTCGCCGGCACGCCGCGGTCGGCAAGATAGCCGCGCGCTTTCG
>DATFOT010000326.1:0-14103 GCA_035265265.1 Aestuariivirgaceae bacterium
ATATTTCCACGAGCCGTTTCATCCGGGATTTGGCACACGCCCGTGGCTGGATCGATATGCTTGAGCGCGCGGGCGTGAAGATCGTCGTCGACACCTGCACCTATTATTCGCCCGCCGTGCGCGGTGCCAGCGGCCGCGTCATGACCAACGCCGCCAAATGGGCTTATTACGCCCCTGGCATGCTCGGCGTCGAAGTTGTCTTCGGCAGCACCAGAGAGTGCATTGAATCGGCTGTGCGGGGCGAGGTGTGGCGCGATCCCGATCTGTGGAGGTGGATCGCATGATGGTTGCTGCCCGCGTGCTCAATCCCGGAACGGCCGAAGGTCCCGTCCTCGTTGTCGAGGAGCCCTTGAGCTTCTGGGGAGCCTTCGACCCTCTGACCGGCCTTATCGTCGATACGCATCATCCGCAGCGGGGTGCTTGCCTCGCCCAAAAAATTGTCATCATGCCGGAAACGCGTGGCTCGGGAAGCGCATCTGGAAGTATCGCGGAGGCAATCCGCCGGGGTACCGCGCCCCTCGCGCTGATACTGATGAAGCCGGACGTGAATCTCGCGGTCGGCAGTTTCATTGCGGCCACGCTCTACGGCAAATCCTGCGCTGTTCTATCGGTGGATGCCTCCGATTACCGGCGCCTGGCCGCCGCCGCCCGCCTTGTCATCGCCGCAGACGGCTCCATCGAAACTCTCATGCCGCCATCGATTTGAGCTCGAGCTTGCGCTTTTCCATATGCGCTTTCAGCGCCTCCTCGACGGCGGGATCCATGGCCGGCGGCTCATACTCGGCCAGGAGGCGCTTGTACGTTTCATGCGCGCGCTGCGTCGCCGTCTTGGCTCCGTCGATTTCCCATGCCTGGTAGTTTCGCCAGTCTGAAATCATCGGAGCATAGAAAGCTCTTTCATAGCGCGCCAGCGTATGGGGCGAGCCGAAAAAATGCCCCCCGGGTGCCACCGCCTTGATGGCCTCGACCGCAAGGGAGTCTTCATCGACGGCGATCGGCTTTAGCGTTTCGGCCCAGGCACGGATCATTTCCGCATCGACCACCGTCTTCTCGAAGGAAGCGGTCAGTCCCCCTTCCAGCCACCCGAGCCCATGATGGACCATGTGCACATGGCCGAGCACGCAGGCCATGAGCGACATGCCGCTTTCATAAGTCGACTGGGCATCGACGGCATTCGATGCATTGACGTTCGATGCGCGATAGGGGAGCTTGAAATGCCGGGCGATTTGTCCTCCCGCCAGGGTCGCCTTGACATACTCCGGTGTGCCGAAAGCAGGGGCGCCGGATTTCATGTCCACATTGGAGGTAAATCCCCCGAACATCACCGGAGCGCCGGTCTTCACCATCTGCGTGAAGGCGATCACGCCAAGCGCTTCCGCAGTTTGCTCGACCAGCGCTCCCGCGATCGTCACCGGAGCCATCGCTCCGGCCAGCGTGAAAGGAGTGATCATATTCACCTGGCCATACTCGGCAAAGCACATGAGCCCGTCCAGCAGCTCTTCGTCGACGCGGCGCGGGGAATTCGTGTTGAAGGATGTCAGAACCGAGGGCTCTCCAACGAGTTGCTCCCGTGTGCTGCCTCGCGCGATAGCCACCATGTCTATCGCGTCCTCCGCTCTGAACCGGCTGACTGTCCGCGCGATGATCGGCCGGTCGGTATAGCGCAGCAAAGCGTAGATGTTTTCGAGATGCCTTGTGGGTACCGGAAGATCGAGCGGCTCGACGACCGCGCCTCCGGCCAAATGGATCACTCCAAGCGCGTGGTTGAGTTTGACGAGATCGCAGAGATCCTGATAGGTGCCGGATCGCCGTCCGCGTTCCAGATCCGACACATTCGGCGGGCTGCCAACCGTGTTGAAATTGATGCGATTGGTCCCCATCACTGTGTCGCGTTCCGGGTTCCTTGCCCGCACCGGGAATTTGCTCGGTGCAAGTCCGACATAATGCTGCACGAGAGCTCTATCGAGCCGGACCATCTGCGTGCCGGTATCGACGGACGCGCCGTGCGACTTCAGAATGGCCACGGCCCGCTCGGATCTGAACTCTAGTCCGGCTTCTTCGAGCAGCCGGTACGCCGAATCTACGATGCGGTGCAATCCCTCTTCGCTGAGCACGTCGAACGGCGGATAGGGGTTCTCAACCGGTCCGAGCGCCCCATAACGCAGCTGAACACCGCGTGCGGTTCGCTCAGGGCGCCGGCGTCGGCCGGCAGGATCGCGGGCGTCGGCCATTGGCCTATGACTTGTGCATGATAGTGAGACTCTGTTCCCGCATATAGCGCGGGATCGTATAGGGCCCCAGTCCGCCCTTGCCGTCCACGCCCGACCCTTTCCACCCGCAGAACGTCTGATAGCCGGGCCATGCGCCGGTGGTGGCACCCGAGCGGCGGTTTGCATAGAGCACGCCCGCCTGCGCCGTGCGGAAGAACTGCTCGAGTTCCTTCTCGCTCTCGCTGTAGATGCCGGCAGTCAGCCCGTAAACCACTTCATTGCCGCGGGCCATGCCTTCGGCCAGTGAATCCATCGGCTGCACGGACAGAAACGGCAGAAAAAGCTCTTCCTTGTTCAAGCGATGATCCGGCGGCAGATCGGCCACGATCGTGGGCTGGACGAACCGGCCTTTGGCGCAGGCTCCGGTGCGGATGCGCTCGCCCCCTGCAACGATGCGACCCTTGTGCTTTGCATCCCGAGCAGCCTTTTCGAACCGTTCGATGGCGGCATCATCGATGAGCGGGCCCACGAAGACCGTCCTCTCCTCGGGATTTCCAATCCTCAACTCGGCGGTCTTGGCTTTCATGCGGGCCAGCAAATCTTCATAGACGGGCTTCTCGACATAGGCGACCGAACAGGCCGAACATTTTTCCCCCTGCAGCCCGAAGGCCGAGCGGATCAGCCCTTCCGCAGCGTGTTCGAGATCTGCCTTGCGCGTCACATAAGCCGGATTCTTGCCTCCCATTTCGCAGATTACCGGACGCGCGAATGGTCCAGCTGCAAGCTTTCGGTAGATCTTCATCCCGACTTCATGGCTGCCGGTAAATGCCACCCCGTCGATCTCTTCCTCCTCGACGAGAAGCTTTCCCGCATCTTCACCGCACAAGAGGTTGAGAACGCCATTGGGCAGGCCCGCTTCATCGGCGGCCTCGAGCAACAGGGCTCCGGTGAGGCCGGAGCCTGGCGACGGCTTGAAGACCGCGCAATTGCCGGCGACAAGACACGCGCCCAGCATGTTGCATGGCAGAGCCACCGGAAAGTTGAATGGCGCGATGACTGCAAACACTCCGATCGGCCGCAGAACGCAAATGGTTTCCTCATTCGGCACCGCGCGGCGCATCTCTTTGCGAAAGCCTTCATTCCGCTCCATCTCCTCGCAGTACCATGAGAGTAGGTCGACAGCTTCCTCCGCTTCCCCAATGGCCTCCAGCCGAGACTTGCCCACTTCATAAAGCGCCGCCAAAGCGAGATCGTACTTCCGCTTGTCGACGGCGGCGGCCCACCGGCGAATGAGCTTGACCCGCTCCTTCCAATCGAGGCCTGCCCAGGCCCCAAACGCTGCCTTGGCCGAAAAAATGGCATTCCTCACCGCTTTCCTGTCGGCTTCCACGAGCCGCGCCACCAAAAGCTCGCGATCGAAGGGACAATAGACTTCATAGGCACGCCCGGACACGTCTTGGCGTCCCGCCACCACATTCGGCCACGCGCGTCCCAGCATGTCCCGGCGAAACTGCTCGAGCCGCACATCGATGAATTCATGCAGCGGACCGAAGTCCGCACCGACATTGGAGTAAGTTACGCGCGGCAACTGCTTTGTCATGAATGCTCCCGGGGAACCATTCCCCCAAACCCAAGCCTACAGTCTCAGCCCAGCACGGAAAAGCTGCTTGAGCTGTTGATCGTTCTAAGACGTGAGAAAAAGCCCGCATTGAAGACATGCCCCGTATACCGGCCCCTCAAGCTCATCGGCTTTCGGTCATGGTCAAGCCCGTTTTCGCAGGCCACGATGAGCTCGGCCATCAATACCCCCGAAATTACGCAATTTTTGAACTGATTCCCGCTCGTCCCGACCGCCATATAAAATCCGGGAACGCAGGACCTGTCATAGATGGGCGTCCAGTCAGTCGAAACGTCATAGCAATCCACCACCCCCCTGATCGATCCGGGGATAGCTAGATTCGGTATGCGCTGCGCCATGCGCATGACTTGGTTGCGCACCTGTTCGCTGAAGTTTCTGGAATATTCATCGGGGTCGACCCACTGCCTCGTATCGCAAGCGGGGTCCTCCGAGCCGATGAGAATCTGGTTCCCGGTTTCCGGTCGCGTGTAGCACCCGATGTCGCTGTCCGAAGTCACGAAATAGCATGCTTCATAATCAGGCGTCGGCGCCGGAACATGCGCAACCTCTCGCTTCAGTGCTCTCGTGGTGATCCTCATGTCGTCCAGCGCTCCGGCCAGCGCATTGATTTTGGCCGAATGTGGACCCGCGGCATTCACCACGACGGGTGCTTGGACCCTCTCGCCCGTTTTTAGGGCAATTCCACCGATCTTGCCCTGCTCATCCTTGAGAATGGCTCCGACTTCGCTGTTGAAGCGGAACTTCGCCCCGGCGGCCTCCGCCGCGCGTTGCAAATTATGCGTTGCAAGTTGCGGGTCGCTGACATAGCCCGCTTGCGGGAAAAACACTCCACCCTCGATCTCGGCGCCATCCGGTTCTCCAAAGCCCGCCTCCTCAGGAAGGCGCGGAGGCGCATAGAGTCGCAAATCCCAGAACGGCAGCTTCTCGCCGATTGCGCTGCGGCTCCATTCTTCATAGGCCACGCCCGCCTCTTGCATCCGCTCCAGCAGCGCTTTCAATTTCCCATTTGCCTCGGTTTTCAGAACAAGGCAGCCGGTCTCGCGAAAGCGGGCCAGTCCTCGTTCGTCTTCAACGCCAAGATACTCACTCCAATTCTTCCAGTAATGATAGCCCTCGAGCGCAAAGGCCGATGCTGCAACGGTCGAATAGAAGCAACGAATAATCGCGCAGGAGGATGAGGTCGAGCCGTAACCCGCAGCCGGATGCCGCTCGACATTAAAAGTCTTCAGGCCACGGCGGGCGAGTTCAAGTCCGATCGCCGTACCGATGACCCCTGCCCCGATGATGATCGCGTCGTAAGAGCTTCGCATCGCCGGAATCTAGCGCATGTGCAGGCTCGCCGTCATCCTCCGCCCATCCGCTCCTTTCCCACTCGACCGGGACGGGCGAATTGGGTAAACAAGCGGCCCGGCAAACGTGAACTTTATGCATTACGCCTCTATCACGGAGCGGCTCAAGGGCTTGGGCTCCGACAAATGGTTCATTCACATCGAGGGTGCGCGGCGCCGTGCGCTTGGTCATGATGTCATCATGCTGACAATAGGTGAGCCGGATTTTTCGCCCCCTCGCGCCATACTCGATGTGGCAGCCCGCCAGATGCATGCCGGCCGGACCCGTTATTCCACTGGGCAGGGCGAGCCGGAAGTTCTGGCCGCCATTGCCGCCCATTATGCTGCCCGCACCGGCCGGCATATTTCAACGAGCCAGATCGCCTTTCTTCCCGGCACGCAGACTGCGCTCTTCGCCGCTTTCATGACGATTGCCGAAAAAGGCGACGACATACTCGTGCCCGATCCATATTACGCCACTTACGAGGCCGTGATCGCCGCAACGGGCGCGAGACTCATTCCCGTTCCGCTCGATCCGGACAAATCCTTTCACCTCGATGCTCGCGACTTGGACCGTGCTGCGACGCCGAATGCGCGTGCCCTGCTTCTCAACACGCCGAGCAATCCCACAGGCGCGGTGCTGTCGGCCAAGGGAATTGCCGAAATCGGCAATGTCTGCGCGAGCCGCGACTTGTGGATTGTCAGCGACGAGGTCTATGCCGATCTTGTGTACGACGGGCAGTTCGCCTCGCCATTCGACGATCCCGATCTTTGCAGGCGTACCGTGGTCGTTTCTTCCATTTCCAAATCTCATGCGCTCCCCGGGTTCCGCTGCGGTTGGGCCATTGGACCTGAAGAATTCATCCAGTCTCTTCTTCCGCTGTCAGAGTCGATGCTGTTCGGGTCGCAGCCGTTTCTCGAGGACGCCACCGCCTTTGCCTTGAGCCGGGATTTCACGGAATGTGAGGAGATGCGCAATGCCTACATCCGCCGCGCTCATCTCATTGTTGATTCACTCGCCAATGCGCCGGGAATCTCCGTGCACATGCCGGAAGGGGGGATGTTCGTCATGGCGGATGTGCGTCGAAGCGGGCTCTCGGGCGATGATTTCGCTTTTGGCCTTTTGAACGAGGAAAATGTGGCGATCATGCCGGGTGAATCTTTTGGCAAAGCGGCAAGTGGCCACCTCCGCATAAGCCTGACTGCCAAGGACGAGGAGATTGCCGAAGCCTGCACGCGCATCCTGCGCTATGCTCGCAAACACAGCCTGGGCTAGGCAATGTAGCCGAATTCTTCGGCTTGTTCGGTCAGCCATTCCCAAAAATGCTCAGAAAATCCGCGGAACAGTGATATTTCAAACGTGTCTTCTCCCCAGCGAGACACATGCACGCCGATATGCGCCATTTGGGTTACCGCGGCCGCATGCAGAGGAAATTCTCGTGAATGGAAATCGACCGGCGATCCTTTCGACAGCAAGGCTCGCGCCTTGGGGCCGGATATTCCGATAATCGCCCGTCCGTGACTTTGGTCGCTGACCGAAGCGGCGCCTTTGAGAGCATCTCTAAGTTCGGCATAGAGACTTCCCTCGAGCCGATTTTCTGCCAGCGCGTAATATTGCTCTGCTCCGCACCATTGCAGAACTATGCTTTTGCCGATCTTCATTTCTCCTGGAGCCGGCGCAGGAATTCCATATCCGCTTTCCAGCAGCGCCGAAAGCGCCGTTCCCTGATCCCTTCGCGCGATGATTGTCGCCACTGATAATGGATGGCGGATGGACAGCCGCACACCGGGCCCGCCCGGCGGTGCTGCGCCACGCGGGCCCTGCTGGAACCGCTGTTTCAGGGGCAGAGTTCGGTCTGCCGGTATTTGCGCGACAGGATCAGGCATGGAGTTTCCTGTTCTCCTTGTCGTAATGAACGGGATCGCAGATCTCCCCCAGCATGTGAACGCCGTTCACGCCATTGAACACCTGCATAACCTCGCCATGGCGTTCGCGCCCCCGCTTGCACAGGGCCAGTCCAACCCACATGTCCAGCATGGGTGAGAAAGCGACCGAGGTGACATATCCCTGATCATTATCAAGTGAGGGCCTATCGCCCTTGGTCAGGAGATGCGCGCCTGCCTTCAGTCGGTCGGATCTGGTTACGGGCCTTATGCCGACAACGACTTCGCGATCGGGGCGCACCAGACCTTCGCGTTGCGCCATCATGCGGCCGATATAATCCTTCTTGCTCGACATCATTCGGCCAAGGCCGAGATCGGCAGCAGTCGTCGTGCCATTGAGCTCTCCTCCCGCCACATGGCCCTTCTCGATGCGCATCACCGAGAGCGCCTCCACGCCATAGGGTGTGATCCCGAACTCCTGGCCTGCATGCATGAGCGATTTTGCAGCGAGATTGCCATAATCGGCAGGAACAGAAAGCTCATAGGCATGCTCACCGGAAAAAGAAATGCGGAAAAGCCGCGCCGTAAGCCCGCCGAGAATGCTCACCTCCTTGGCTGCAAGATAGGGAAAGCTGTCGTCGTTCAGCTCGACGCGATCGCATATTTTCTGGAGCGTTGCCCGGGCCTTCGGGCCTGCGACTGCCATCTGCGCCCATTGTTCCGTCACCGACACATACTGCACGTCGAGTTCTGGCCACAGCGCCTGATGGCAGAACTCGATATGTGCCATGACCCGTGCTGCATTGGCGGTGGTCGTGGTCATGAAAAAGTGATCTTCCGCCAATCGTGATGTGGTGCCGTCATCGAAGACAATCCCGTCTTCGCGCAGCATGAGCCCGTAGCGTGCTTTACCGATCTCCAGCGTGTTCCAGCCATTGCAGTACAGACGGTTCAACAGTTCCGCTGCATCTGGACCCTGGATATCGATCTTGCCCAGCGTCGACACATCGCAAATGCCCACGCGCTCGCGCACCGCTTTCACTTCGCGGATCACACTTGTCAGCCACTCGGTCTCATGCGCCAGCGGAAACCAGCTCGATCGCATCCACAGCCCCGTCTCCACGAATACCGCACCAAGTTCCTGCGCCCACTCATGCAGGGACGTCTTCCGAACCGGCTGGAAGTGATGGCCGCGGAAAGGACCGGCAATTGCGCCAAACGAGACCGGTACGTAATAGGGCCGGTAGGTCGTGGTTCCCACTTCGGCCATGGTTTTGCCGGTCGCCTCGGCAAGGATGCCGATGCCGTTGACGTTTGAGAGTTTGCCTCCGTCCGTTGCCATGCCGAGCGTCGTATAGCGCTTGGCCAGCTCTATCGAGCGGTAACCTTCCCGTGCCGTGAGCGGAATATCTTTCGCCGTCACGTCGTTTTGGAAATCGACGAAGGCCTTTGTCGTGCTTTCCCTCACCCACCACAAAGGCGTGATCTGGTAGCTTTCATCCCCTGCCTGTGGCAATTGCGCCGGCTTTACCTGAAACCCGGTCTCCTCGGCGGCTACGGCGCCTGCTTTTGCACCCTCCCTCAGGCATTGCGAAAGTGTCATGCTGCCGTTGGCCGATCCTGCTGCGATCAGCGCTGATCCGACATTGGGCGGCAGAAATGCCGCAAGCGCATCATCCCACCTCGGCTTGGCTCCGCGATGACAGGCAAGATGCACGACCGGGTTGAAGCCTCCAGCCATCGCAACGAAGTCACATTCAAGATGCTCGGTTTGTCCTCCCCTGCTGAAAGCCACCCGTTCGACCCCACGTGCGCCCTCGACGTCGGTGACAACCGCCCCCTTCACAACCGGCGCTCCACCGGTTTCGAGCATGGCGGCATCGCTTCGCGCATCGATGACAGCCGCAACGCGCACGCCTTTGGCCTTCAGGTCCCGGGCCGTTCGATAGCCGGAATTATTATTCGTGAAGATAACCCCGGTTTCACCCGGAGCCGCCGCAAAGCGATTGAGATAGCTTCTTGCCGCCGTCGACAGCATCACGCCCGGCCTGTCATTTCCGCCGAAAACCAAGGGACGTTCTTCTGCGCCAGTGGCGAGAATCGCCCGCTTCGCTAATATGCGCCAATAACGCTGTCGCGGCTCGTGGCGGTCGGGAACGAGCTTGTGATCCGCCACACGTTCCACTGCGCCGAAGATATTATCGTCGTACCATCCGAAGACGGCGGTTCGCGCCACCAGCGTGACCTCGGGCAATGCGGCAAGTTCCGCCACGGTTTCATTGGCCCAGGCAGTGCCGCTCTTCCCAGCAATCTCGTCATTTTCGCTGAGCAGCGTCCCGCCGAACACCGCCCCCTCGTCGACAAGCATCACGCGCGCTCCGGCCCGGCCCGCGGTAAGCGCGGCCATGAGTCCTGCGGGCCCTGCGCCAATCACCAGCACATCGCAATGCGCATAGGATTTCTCGTAGCGGTCGGGATCTTGCTCATAGGTCGCCCGCCCCAGCCCTGCGGCGCGGCGGATGATGGGCTCATAGAGCTTCTCCCACAATATTCCTGGCCACATGAACGTCTTATAGTAGAAGCCGGCGACGAATATCGGCGAGGCGAGCTGATTGACTGCACCGATGTCGAAGCTGAGCGAGGGCCAGCGATTCTGGCTCGAGGCGACGAGACCGTCATAGAGCTCGATCACCGTCATTCTGGTGTTGGGCTCTTTGCGTCCCCCGGTCCGCAATTCGACGAGCGCATTCGGTTCGGCTGAGCTTGCCGTGACAATGCCGCGTGGCCGATGATATTTGAAACTGCGGCCGACCAGCCGCACGCCGCTTGCCATGAGAGCCGAGGCCAGCGTGTCGCCCTGATAGCCGCGATAGCCCTTTCCGTCGAAAATGAAGTTGAGCGGTCGATCCCGCTCGATCAAGCCGCCCTGCTCGAGGCGGAACCCGCTCATGCCCTTTGTCCCTTCGCAAAGTCGCGCGCCGAAACCGTCGATAGGACTTCATGAGTTTCGGTGTTGCGTTCGGCGACGAGCCATGACCGGCACCCGCCGGAATGATGCCAATATTCGAGCATCTTGCCCTTGGGATTCTCCCGCAGATAAACATAGTCGAACCACCCATCCAAGGCAGACGGATCGCTGGTTTGCGGGCGGTTCGGCCGCGCATCGCCAAGATAGGTGTATTCCTCCGATGGCCTTTCGCCGCAGTACGGGCATCTGATGCGCATTGCCTAGCAGTCCTTCATCCGTATCGCTTCATCCTCAATGAAGATTGGGCGTCGCGCCCTGGCCCTTTTCATCGATCATATACCCGCGTCGGAAGCGGTCGAGGCGATAGGCCGAATTGAATTTGTGAAGCTCGTCCCTGGCGATCGTATGGGCGAAACACCACCCTGAGGCTGGCGTTGCCTTGAAGCCTCCATAGCACCAGCCGCAGTTCAGATAGAGACCTTCGATCGGCGTCTTATCGATGATGGGACTGCCATCCATCGACATGTCCATGATGCCGCCCCAGGATCTCAGCAGTCGCAGCCGAGAGATGCCCGGTATCATCGCAACCCCGGCCTCGACCACATGCTCGACCATCGGCAGATTCCCGCGGCGCGCGTAGGAATTATAGCCGTCGAGGTCGCCCCCGAAAACGAGCCCCCCTTTGTCCGACTGCGACACGTAGAAATGCCCCGCCCCGAATGTCACCACCTGATCGATGAACGGCTTGATTCCTTCCGACACGAAGGCCTGCAGCACATGGCTTTCGAGCGGCAGCTTCATGCCCGCCATCCGTGCCACCTCCGAGGAATTGCCAGCGGCCGCCAGTCCGAGCTTTCGGCATCTGATGAAGCCTCGGCTCGTCTCCACGCCTTTCACTCTGCCTGCCTCGATCCTGATGCCTTTGACCTCGCAATTCTGGATGATGTCGACGCCGCGGCTGTCCGCTCCGCGCGCATAGCCCCATGCAACCGCATCATGACGCACGGTGCCGCCACGCCGCTGCAATATGGCGCCGCGGATCGGAAATCGTGCATTGTCGAAATCGAGGAACGGAACCATGTTTCGAACCTCTTCGCGGTCGAGAAGTTCGCCATCGACGCCGTGAATGCACATGGCATTGCCGCGCCTAGCGAACGCATCCCGCTGCGGGTCGGTGTGGTAAAGGTTCAGCACGCCGCGCTGGCTGACCATGGCGTTGAAATTGAAATCCTTCTCCAAACCCTCCCACAATTTCATCGACCATTCGTAGAACGGCTCGTTGCCGGGAAGCATGTAGTTCGACCGGATGATGGTGGTGTTGCGGCCGACATTCCCCGAACCGAGCCAGCTTTTTTCCAAGACGGCGACATTGGTGATGCCGTGCTCCTTGGCGAGATAATACGCAGTGGAAAGCCCATGTCCGCCGCCTCCGACGATCACCACGTCGTACTCGGGCCTCGGGTCCGGCTCACGCCACGCCGGCTGCCATTTTTCATGGTGCGAAAGGGCGTTGGATATCAGCGAGAGAAGGGAGTAGCGCATGAACGGGGTTTGCCCCTGAAATCGCTCTAGAGTGTTTTGCGGCTGTTATAGACCAATTGACGTTTTCAACAATGCGACCGATTCAGCAGTCGAGCGTCGTCTCCCTCTCCCACTGGGTCAGGTGCCGGCAATAGGTGTTCCATTCATTTGTCTTGAGCTTCACGAATGCTTCGGAGAATTCACTGCCCAACGCATTCTGCAGATAATCGTCCTGCTCGAAGTTGCGAACCGCGTCGATCAAACTGAGCGGCAGTTTCCTTACATTCTTCAGCTTGTGCCCCTCCGCATACATGTCGATGTCCAGCCGCTCTCCGGGACTCATCTTCTCATCGATGCCATGAACGCCCGCCGCCAGGATGATCGCCATCAGCAGATAGGGGTTTGCTGCGCCGTCGGCCAGGCGGAATTCGATCCGCCCCTCGTCTGGCACGCGGACCATATGCGTGCGGTTGTTGCCGCCGAAGGTCACGCTGTTGGGCGACCATGTTGCTCCTGAGAGGGTTTGTGGCGCATTGATCCGCTTATAGCTGTTCACTGTGGGATTAGTGATCGCGGTGAGCGACTGGGCGTGCTGCATGAGGCCGCCGAGAAAATGATAGGCCAGCTTCGACAGGCCGAGTTCCCCGCCCTTGTCATGGAAGAGATTGTTTTTCCCCCCGCCGTCCCACACCGAAATATGAACGTGGCAGCCGTTGCCCGTCAGGTTGGAAAACGGCTTCGGCATGAATGTGGCGCGCAGTCCGTGCTTTTCTGCAATCGACTTCACCATGAATTTGAAGAACGACAGCTGGTCGGCCGTCGTCAGCGCATCGTTGAAGTTCCAATTGATTTCGAATTGCCCGTTGGCGTCTTCGTGATCGTTCTGATAAGGGGCCCAGCCCAGCTTGATCATAGTCGAGCAGATTTCAGCGATCACATCGAAGCGCCGCATGATGGCCGATTGATCGTAACAGGGTTTTTCCTGCGTATCTCGATGATCGGAGATGCTTGATCCATCGGAATTGATGAGGTGAAATTCCGGTTCCACACCCGTTTTCAGCTTGAGGCCCTGCTTGGCTGCCTTTTCAATCAGCCGTTTCAACACCAACCGAGGTGCCTGCTCCACCGGTTTTCCATCCATCCACGGGTCCCCGGCCACCCAGGCGACCTCCGGCTTCCATGGCAGTTGCAGCACGCTTTCTGCATCGGGCATGACGAACAGATCGGGATGGGCGGGGGTCATATTGAGCCAGGTGGCGAAGCCGGCAAAACCCGCGCCCGATTTCTGCATGCCTGCCACTGCTTCGCTCGGTACCAGCTTGGCACGCTGCGTTCCGAAAAGATCGGTGAAATTGAACAGAAAAAACCTAACGCTGTTGTCCTTCGCAAATTTCGCGAGATCGCTCGCCATGATCAGCTCCTTTATCGATTATGGTTTTTCAGCGCGTGGCGATCGCAACGGCTGCTCCTCCCATCGCCGCCGCGCCAAAGCGGTTGACGACCTTGACTCCCCTACGGCTCCGGATGAGCCGTCTTGCACAATGCGCCAGCAGAACCCAGGCGAGATCAACACCGGCCAGAATGGTCATCATCGTGAGCAATAAAGTCCCGAAGCCTGCTACGGTGAGCGTCTCGAGATTGACGATTGAAGGCAGCAGGGCCAGATAAAACACCATGAGCTTCGGATTGCCGAACGTGATCGCAAGGCCCGTGAGGAACATCTGAAGCGGCGATCCCTGCGGCGTCGGCCCATCAACCTCCTGTCGGCCGGCGGTCCGCCACATCTTCCAGGCAAGATAAAGTAGATAGGCGACGCCGCAATATTTCAGGACGAGGAAGCCGGTGTGGAAGCTCTGCGCCAGGACCGATAATCCGAACGCCGCTGCGCTGAGCCACAGCCCTTCGCCAATCCACATGGCCACAAGAAACGGCATGACATCGCGCGGCCCGCTTGCCAGCACCCGTGAAACGAGCGCCGCGATGCTCGGCCCTGGCATCCCCGCATTGATCACCAAGGCGCCCCCGAAAATCAGCAAGGCCGCGATGTCCATCAGCGATGTCCCCCGTGCCTCATCATATGGGCTCGCATCTCACATCGGTCGTTACCGAATTGGCGATGAAGCAGTCTTCATGTGCCCGATGATGAAGTTCCTGAAGGTCGTCAGGTGTCGGTTGCTGTTCTCCGGAAAAGACGATCTTCGGTCTCAGCACCACTTCCACGATTGCAAGTTTCCCTTTAGGATTCTTGGCCAGGGTTCCCTCGGCCTTATCGATGTAGCTGTCGACCCGGTATTTCTTGCCGGCCGCGAGCATCAGGAAGGTGAGCATATGACAGCTCGCCAGGCTCGCAACAAAGGCCTCTTCCGGGTCGACGCCTGCCGGATCGGAAAACCGCGGCACCACCTGCGGTGACGACGACGCCCTGAAGGTTACGCCCCCGTCGAAGCTCCACTCATGGCCCCGGCTGTACCGATTGTCGGTGAAGACTTCACCGTTTCGGCGCCAGCTGACCGTGGCACTGTAATGGCTCATCAGCCGCCTCCCTTCCCGGGA
>DATFOT010000327.1:0-2744 GCA_035265265.1 Aestuariivirgaceae bacterium
CTCGGCAATTTCGTCGTGGGTCCAAACCATGTGCTGCCGACCGGCGGCTGGGCGCGGACCGCATCGCCGGTATCGGTGTTCGATTTCGTCAAGCGGACCTCCATCGCCTATGTGACGGAAAGGGGCTATCCGGAGCTCGCATTTCATGCGCGGACAATCGCCACCTACGAAGGCTTCGAAGCCCATGCGAACGCGGTTTCGGAAACTCGGGACCGGCTTCTCAAGAGTTGAAGAAGGGGCAAAGGTGCTTCTAAATGAAAAATGTCGTTCTTGTTGTGTTTGAAACCAGGGAGAGATGCACATGATCTGGACACCAAATCGTCGCGACATCATCAGGGCCGGCGCTGCTGCGCTGATGGTCAGTGCCGCGGGACGCGCGGCGCCGGCGCAGGATATTCCGGCTGCACCGGAGAGCGGGCCCATAAAGATGGGCATCGAGCCATGGCTGGGATATGGCCAGTGGCACATTGCCGCCAAGAAGGATTATTTCAAGCAGGTTGGGCTCGAGAGCGTCGAAATCATCAATTTCAACACGGATGCCGATATCAATGCGGCGCTGGCGGCGGGCCAGCTGCAGTGCGGCAATATCGCCACGCACACGGCGATGAACTTCATCGCCGCCGGCTTGCCGCTTAAGATCGTCGCGCTGCTCGATGTCTCGAAGACCGCCGACGCAATGGTCTCGGATGGATCGGTGACCGACATCAAGGGCCTCAAGGGCAAGCAGGTCGCCTATGAAGAGGGCACGACCAGCGACATCCTTTTGAATTATGCGCTCAGCCAGAATGGGATGACGATCGCCGACATCGAGAAGGTGCCAATGCCGGCATCCGATGCAGGCTCGGCCCTGATTGCCGGAAGGGTGCCGGTGGCGGTGACTTACGAGCCCTATCTCACGCTCGCCATGCAGCAAAATCCCAAGGTAAAAATGATATACTCGGCTGGGGAAAATCCCGGACTGATCTCCGACGTGTTCGTGGTGCGGGAGGAATTTCTCAAGGAGAAGCCAGGCCAGATCGTGGCCCTGCTCAAGGCCTGGGACCTGGCACTTGCAGATTATCGCAAGGATACGGACGGCGGGCGCGCCATCATTGCCCAAGCTGTCGGAGCCAAGCCGGAAGAATTGGCAACGGCCTTCGAAGGCGTCGTCTACTATTCGCTGGCGGAGAACAAGACCGAGCTTGGCGGCAATTTCTCGAGCAAGGTCATACCCGAAGTGCATGCCGCGGCACGCACAGCCGGCATCCTGCAGAAGGACGTCGATTTGACGGCGGCTATCGACAGCCGTTTCGTGGATGCGGCAACGAAGTAAACCCGTTGCACGACGACGGCTCTTCATGCTGGGCGGACGCATTGCGGCCGCCCAGTTTCTGGGCGTGGCCGCGCTGGTGTTCGCAGTGCTTGCCGCTCTCTGGTATGCATCGACGGCAGCCGGCCTCGTGCGGCCTTTGTTTCTGCCTTCGCCGGGGCAAGTCATCAACCGCCTCGCCGAATTGTGGAGCAGCGGGCAGCTTACCGCCGATGTGTCGATCAGCATCTACCGCATCACTCTCGGCTTTCTCATTTCGACCGTGCTGGCTCTGCCTGTCGGCGTGCTGATCGGCTGTTATCGCGTATGGGAGGCCGCAATCGAGCCTTTCGTCGATTTCATCCGTTATATGCCGGTCGTCGCCTTCGTGCCGCTCACGATCTTGTGGTCGGGCACGGGCGATGCGCAAAAGTTCCTCATCATTTTCATCGGCACGTTTTTTCAGCAGGTGCTGCTGGTCATGGACAATGTGAAGTCGGTGCCGCGCGAGTTCATCAATCTCGGCCGAACGCTGCAAATGCCCGAATGGCGAATCCTGCAGCGCATCGTGCTGCCTTCGTCAATGCCGTCCATTTGGGACTCGATGCGGATCAGCCTGGGCTGGGCGTGGACATGGCTCGTCGTTGCCGAACTGGTAGCGGCCACTTCGGGTCTGGGCTATCGGATCACGACGGCGCAGCGATTTTTCCAGACGGATCTCATCTTCGGTTATCTGCTGATCCTCGGCATTCTCGGCCTCACCACCGATCAAATCATGAAATATGCAGGCCGCCGGCTGTTCCGCTATCTCGATGTGCGGTGATGACGCCGAAACTCATCATCAGGGGTCTTAGCAAAACGTTCCGCACCGACCGAGGGGAAACCGCGGCGCTCAAGGGAGTCGATCTCACCATCGGGGAGAACGAGTTTGTCGCGCTCGTGGGCACATCGGGCTGCGGCAAGTCCACGCTTCTGTCTATTGCAGCGGGACTTGAGACATATGACGAGGGAAGCATCACGCTTGATGGCGCCGCGATCACCATGCCCGGTCTCGATCGGGGCGTGGTGTTCCAGAGCTATACGTTGCTGCCGTGGCTCACTGCCATGGGCAATGTCGAATTCGCTCTGCGCGCAGCTGGTTTCAGCGGACGCGAGGCACAAGACATTGCGGGCGCGCATCTCAGCCTCGTGGGGCTCCAAGGCTTTGAGCAGGCTTTTCCGGCTGAACTCTCCGGGGGAATGAAGCAGCGGGTGGCGATCGCACGGGCGCTCAGCTACCGGCCGGAAATTCTTCTTATGGACGAGCCGTTCGGTGCGCTCGACGCCTTGACGCGCCACCACATGCAGGAGCTTCTGACCGCGGTATGGGAAAAGCACCGGCTTACGGTTCTTTTCATCACGCATGATGTGGAAGAAGCCGTTTATCTCTCTGACCGGGTCGCCGTGATGACCAATC
>DATFOT010000328.1:0-4204 GCA_035265265.1 Aestuariivirgaceae bacterium
ATCATCGTTCCATATCTTTACGCGGAACTCAGGCCGGAGCGGCGCACATGACCGCGGTTCCTGCCGAGCGTCCTGCAGAAGCCGTTAATATTGCGCGCGTGGCGATCTATGTGGTGCTGGTGCTGTTCGCCGTGTTCTATCTCCTGCCGCTTTACGTGATGGTGGTGAATTCAATCAAGCCGCTCGACGAAATCCGCCGCGGCGCCATGCTGGCACTGCCGGACACCATCACGCTCGAACCGTGGCGCAGCGCGTGGGGCACCGCACAAATCGGCGTGCAGCCCACGGGATTGAAGCCGTATTTCCTCAATTCGACGCTGATGGTGGTGCCGGCGGTGCTGATATCCACGCTCGTCGGCGCGATCAACGGCTATGTGCTGACGAAATGGCGGTTTCCGGGGGCGCCCCTGGTGTTCGGCCTCATGCTGTTTGCCTGCTTCATTCCTTTCCAGATCGTGCTCATTCCCATGGCAAAGATCCTCGGCGTTCTTGGTCTGGCAGGAACAAGGACGGGTCTCGTGCTCGTGCATGTCGTCTATGGGCTGGGCTTCACCACGCTGTTCTTCCGCAATTATTACGAGGCATTCCCAACCGAGCTCGTCCGCGCCGCGATGATCGACGGGGCTAATTTCTGGCAGATCTTCTATCGTATCCTGCTGCCGAGCTCGGGGCCGATCTTCGTGGTGACGGTGATCTGGCAATTCACCAACATCTGGAACGATTTTTTGTTCGGCGTGTCGTTCAGCGACGCGGATTCCCTGCCGATGACCGTGGCTCTCAACAATCTCGTGAGCTCCTCGACCGGGGTCAAGGAGTACAATGTGCATTTTGCCGGCGCGATTTTGGCGGCACTGCCGACGCTGATCGTTTACGTCGTATCGGGCCGCTATTTCGTGCGCGGACTGATGGCGGGCGCGGTGAAAGGCTGAGCATGGCGTTCATCGAAATCGATCATTTGTCGAAACGCTTCGGGACGGTCGAGGTTCTGAAGGATGTCAGCCTCAGGGTCGACAAGGGTGATTTTCTAGTGCTGGTCGGCCCGTCGGGCTGCGGGAAGTCGACGCTTCTCAACACGATCGCGGGACTGGAGACGATCTCGCAAGGAGAAATCCGCATCAACGGCCAGCGGGTGAACGAGCTGCATCCCAGCCGGCGCGACATTGCCATGGTGTTCCAGTCCTACGCGCTCTATCCCAACATGACGGTCGAGCAGAACATCGGCTTCGGCATGGAGATGCGACACATTCCGAGGGCGGAGCGGCAGACGGCGGTGGCCAAGGTTGCCGAGATGCTGCAGATCTCGCACCTCCTTAAACGCCGGCCCAGCCAGCTTTCCGGCGGACAGAGGCAACGGGTCGCCATGGGGCGTGCACTGGTGCGCAATCCTCAGGTTTTCCTGTTCGACGAGCCTTTATCCAATCTCGATGCGAAGCTGAGAGTGGACATGCGCACGGAGATCAAGCGGCTGCACCAGCGCATGGGCACGACGATCGTATATGTGACGCATGACCAGATCGAAGCCATGACGCTTGCTACGCAAATCGCAGTTCTGAAGGACGGAGCGCTGCAGCAATTCGGCTCGCCGCCGGAGATCTACAACCGGCCCGCCAATATCTTCGTTGCGGATTTCATGGGATCGCCGGCGATGAACCTTATTCCGGCGCGGCTGGAAAAGAGCGGTTCGGCGCTGGCGGTGTCGATTGCGCGGGAAGAGGGAGGCGCCTTGCGCGTACCAGTGGCGAAGGGCCCGAACGGGCTGTCCGGCTACATGGGGCGGGAGATCATCTTCGGCATAAGGCCGGAAGCGCTGACCGACCCCGACAGTGCGGATAAAAACGCGCGGCATCTGTCGGAAGGCGAATGCCTGATCGAAGTAGTGGAACCTGCAGGCTCGGATACTTTCGCGGTGACCCGGCTCGGGGGCAAGCAGATCATCGCACGGCTGAGAGCGGATGCCAGCGTGGCCGCGGGCCAAGCCGCCAAGCTCGTATTCAATCTCGACAAGGCGGTCTTCTTCGACAAGGGCAGCGGCGCGCGCATTTCCTGAGAGAGCAGCAATGAAGCGGTCACGCATCAACCAAATCCTGCGCGAGGGCAATGATTTCATCACATCCTTCGGCTATGTGATGCCGCCTTTCGCCTATTGGCCGCCGGAGGAGTTTCGAGCGCGCAACCCCAAAGGCATCATCGAGGCGCGGCTGGGGTGGGACATCACCGATTATGGACAGGAGAAGTTCGACGAACTCGGGCTCTTTCTGTTCACGGCGCGAAACGGGCGGGCGGAAGATCTGGCGCGAGGCAAAGGCATGCTCTACGCGGAGAAGATCATGATCACGCGGAAGAACCAGCTGTCGCCCATGCACCGGCATATAGTAAAGGCGGAAGACATCATAAACCGCGGCGGCGGCACGCTCGTCCTCGAGCTCTTCATGCCAGACGCGGAAGGCAACATCGACACGCAGGCTTCAGTGGAAGTGCCAAGCGACGGCGTCGTGAGGAAGCTTCCGCCCGGCGGGATTTTGAAACTCGGGCCGGGAGAAAGCATTACGCTTCTGCCTGGCGTGTGGCATGGATTCTGGGCGGAAAAAGCCGACGTGCTGATCGGCGAAGTGTCGACGGTGAACGACGATCTCACCGACAATATCTTCCGCGACAAGATCGGACGGTTCTCCGACATCGAAGAAGACGAGGCGCCACTGCATCTACTCGTCTCTGATTATGATAGCTGGCTGTCCAGCGGAAATTTTAAGGCCTGAGAGCTTTCCACAGCTTGTTTTCACGTATTGCGTGTAATTAAATTCTGATTATTCTCTCCCAAGTAGTGATTCGTTAGTTCAACCTCCATCAGGTTGAGCGCGATAGAGGTTGAACTATAGGAGGCAGAGAATGGCCTGTGTCACGATTTGGCGGTCGGTCGGCAGAGTATTTGCGGCCGCGCTATTGCGGTTCTTCGTGGCCGTGGCTTACGCGACCGGCTTCAACGCCGTCCTATTGCTGCCCCTGGCGCAAGTGCGTGCGCAAACAGTGCCAGCAGCTCCCGTCATCAAAGGTGATGGCACGGAAGCAACGGGCGGCGAACTCGCCAAAACGCTCGCTTCTCCAGCAGCCGCGGCGGGCGGCAGCCAGCTTTCAGATGCGCTGCTTAATATTCACCGCCAGAACCGGCTGGCCAAGACCACGCGCATGGCGGCTGCCACCAAGGCGCCGGCGAGCGCTCCAAAACCTGCAACGAGTGCTGCAACACCGGATTATGCGCCAGCCGGCGGAGTGGACCTCGGCCATGTGGATCCAGGGACGGGAAAGCTTTCGTTCAGCGGCCCCATTGCTTCGCTGGGCGGTGGGACCACGCCGCCGTTTTCGTTGACCGCCGCTTACAGCAGCACGCAGGTTTATGAAACGGCAATCAACTGGAACTATGAGCAGGTGCCTTCCGAAGTGGGCCTCGGCTTCAGCCTGCCGGCGGCACATCTGCGCATCGCGCGGCTCGCGAGCCCGACCGGTGTTGCATGGAACGACAGTTTCATGCTGATGACGGAGGGGAGCGATTACCGCCTGGAGCTGACCGGCGAGGACAGTGCGAACAAGATCAAATATTATTCCACGAATGACGCGAATTTCCTGCGCATCGAATATCACTACGACCTTGGCGCGGACAGTGAAGCCCAGAATTCTTATTGGCTGGTAACCGATTCCTCCGGCAACAAGAGCTATTACGGCTGGGCCTACCGCAGCGGCGAGGGATCGGCGGAAAACGATGCTGCGGATTTCAAGGCATTTTGCGACCAGCTGGAGGATGCGCCTTCCTTTAATAATTATGACGGCTCGGATGTGAACGCCGATCATTGCGAATTCGGCCCGGTCGAAGTCGATGTGCGCTGGGGCGCATGGACTGGCCCGTCGATGAACACGCTCAACCAGGAGCAGTTTCCGACGAGCTGGTATTTGTCGGCCCGGGAAGGGCTGAACGGACAGCGGACATCGCTGTTCTACGCCCGGCACACGCAGGATGTGGGTGTTCAGGATTCATCGAACAGCAATCGTATTGCCGATGCCCTGAGCTTCACCAAGGCAAGCTATCTCTATCACACGATAACAGACGACGGCGACGAGCTGGTGCTGAATTGGGGAGGGCGTTCGAACACGGAAATCATTGATCCGCGATCGATCAACATCGAACCGGACGGCTATCAGGAGAAGTACCAAA
>DATFOT010000329.1:0-4906 GCA_035265265.1 Aestuariivirgaceae bacterium
ACCAGCTGGACCCCGATCGCCGAAGGGAAATTCACACCGACCACGGGTAAACGATTTTGCAATTGCATGAAAGATCTTTGCGCCGGGGCTGGGTGAACTCATGCATCCCTTCATGCGCAAGGCCTTCCGAGGAGGTAGCAACTATTCGGCACTTAAGGCGGCAACGGGGTCGAGCCGAGCCGCTTTTTTTGCTGGCAAGTACCCGAACACCAAGCCGGTGGCCACTGCGCAAGCAAAAGCAACAATAGCGGGGGTGACGGTAAAAACCACCCGCACGCCAAACAGCGAGATTATCCAGCCTGCGAGGACTCCCAACATGAGCCCCAGCAGCCCTCCAACGAGTCCTACAATCACCGCTTCGGTATTGAATTGCATCAGAACATCGCGCACGCGGGCGCCAGTTGCCATGCGGATGCCGATTTCACGGGTTCGCTCGGTTACGCTGACCAACATGATGTTCATTATTCCAATTCCACCGACCAAAAGCGAAATCGCCGCTACGGCTCCGAGCAAAATAGTGAGCGTATTCTGGGTTTCGACCGCCGTTTCGATGATCGAGGCGGTATTGCGGACGCGGAAATCCTCTGTACCATGCCGGTGCTTCAACAAGTTCACGACTGTCGTTTCGGTGGCATTGATCTGGCCAAGATTTGCTACCTTGAGCGTGATGCCACTCAGATAGGACTTGCCGAACAGACGGACGACCGAGGTGGTCACCGGAACAAAGACTGCATCATCCTGGTCGCCGCCCCATGAAGAGGCCCCCTTCGGCGCCATTACTCCGATGACCTCAAAGGGAATATTGCGCATCAGCACATAGTTGCCCATGGGGTGCGGATCATTGGGAAACAACGTGTCCGCAACCGTTTTGCCGAGAACTGCAACCGCAGCATAGGAATCGACATCCCGAGCAGTGAAGAAGCTGCCCACTGCGATCGGCCAATCGCGTGCCTGAGGATATCCCACACCAACGCCACTTATGCTTGTGGAATAGTCAGTATTACCGGAGCGCACGGTCATGCGGCCGCTGCGTTCTGGAACGACGATGTCTATGTTTGGCACTTCGGTCAAAGCATCGGCGTCTAACAATGTTAGCGTTGCAATGTCACCACTGGAGCGGATGCCGGCAGCACCTGGCCGTACCGAAAGCAGGTTGGTCCCCATGGCGCTGATCTGGTCCAGGACCTTTTGCTTACTGCCGTTCCCGACAGCAAGCATGGTCACCACCGATGCGACGCCAATGATGATTCCGAGCAGTGTGAGGACCGTTCGAAAAAGATTGACTGACAATGCCCTCAATGCAGTTTTTGCAGCCTCCACTGCTTGAGAGGTCAGCGCTGTCGCGGTGTCTCTACGACGTTCGGCGCCGACCAACATTGGGACGTGATCACGCTGTGGGCTATCCTCCAGTATTTTTCCGTCATGGATAAGTACAACTCGTTCAGCATATGCAGCGACCTTGGCATCGTGAGTTATGATGATGATGGTTCGGCCGTCGCCATGCAGCAACCGAAGCAGCCCCAGCACCTCTTCACCGCTCTTCGAATCCAAAGCTCCGGTGGGCTCATCTGCCAGAATGACTGTGGGATCATTCATCAGAGCGCGTGCGATGGCTGTGCGCTGTTGCTGGCCGCCGGAAAGCTCAGAAGGACGGTGATCGGCACGATCGGCGATGCCGAGCTTAGCGAGCAAGAACTGCGCTCGCTTCAGCCGTTCAGAGCGAGGCACGCCGGCATAAATCGCAGGCATTTCCACGTTCTCTTCCGCGGTTGCGGTTTTGAGAAGATTGTAACGCTGGAACACAAAGCCAAACATCTGCCGTCGCAGTTCAGCGAGCCGATCGCCATCAAAACCGGTCACCTCCTCGCCATCGATCTTGTAGGACCCTGATGATGGCTGGTCGAGGCAGCCGATCACATTCATGAGCGTCGATTTGCCGGAACCAGACTGACCCATGATGGCGACAAACTCGCCTGGCCACACTTTGAGAGAAACATCGTCGATGGCCTTAACGGGGATGTCGCCGCTCCTGTAGAGACGGCTCACGCTAGCGAGTTCGAGCAGCGCCCTGCTATTGCTCACAATCGCGGCGTCCTTCGCCCACCACCTGATGCACGATCGTTTTGCTGCTGAGGCTGTGGCAGAATGATGCGGTCGCCCAAACTGAGCCCCGCTCGAATTTCCGCCTTGCTGCGATCCATCAACCCAACGTGAACAATCCTTTCACTGGATCCCTCTCCATCGGCCACTCGCACCTGATAGGCTTCCCCCTTTTCACTATCCTGACGCGGCGCACGACGCATCAACGCCGCGGTTGGAAGTACCGGAACATTCATAGCCTTCCCTACGATGAAAAACATCTGCGTGCTCATCCCGCTCATCAGCTGCCGATCGGCGTTGTCGACATCGACCAGCACGTTGTACAGAACCACGTCGTTGATCACTTCCGGAGACGGTAGCAATTGCCGAACCTTGCCCTGCCAACGGCGCTCGCGGGATCCGAGCGTCTTGAAATAGACAGGCATTCCCGCCTTTATCCGCATGATATCTGCTTCCGCCACCTGCGCCCGCACCGTCATAGTGTCAAGATCAGCCAGCTGAACAATCATCGGAGCCGATTGGCTGGCGTTGAGCGTCTGACCCGCACGAACCCCCTGGAGTACGACGGTGCCGCTCATGGGAGCAAAAATCCTGGTGTAATTGAGGCTGGCTTTGTCTCCCTCAATGGTCGAGCGCGATTCATCGATCTGTGCCTCAACGGCAGCAAGCTTGGCGCTGGCGATCTTGAGAGCCGTTTCTGCATCCTCGAATGCCTGTTTGCTCACGGCACCGGATTTTTGAAGTTTTTCGTTTCGGCCACGCATCTGCTGCGCCTGATCCGCAATTACCTGCTGCTCGACGCGCTGAGCCTCGAGTGTGCGCAGTCGCGCCTCATTTGCCGCCAGGCGAGCTTCATAGATCTGCGGGTCGATTTCGGCGATCAGATCGCCTTCCTTGATATTGTCCCCAATAGCGACGCGAACCGTCTTGAGCTGACCCGAAACCTGCGCCCCGACATCGACATAGTTCTTTGGCTCCAGCTTTCCCTGAGCAGTAACGACCTCTTCAATGTCATCAGAAACGATTTCGATGACATTATCCGAACGGTTTGATTCCTTCTCTGCTTCTGCACGGCTGATCAACAGCCACGCCGCGACTGCTGCCGGCAGTGCAACAGCTGTCAGTATCGCGGAACGTACGCGATTATTGGCTCCGAGGCTGTTCATGAACGACCGCCAAGCTCCGTCTCATCCAAAGTCGTAGTTGCTTATACTAGCAACGAATTTGAAAAATGGGTCCGTCTACCTCCAGATAAACAATATTTAATCCGGCAGATGATTTGTGATGCAGCAAGCTCGGGTGCTGCTCGATTATTGATGTTACCCCGTGGCCGTAGATGTTCTCGTCCCCGACAATCACGTCGCTAAGGGCCAAAACGTTTGCTACGATGCCGACATGCCGAAGGTAAGTCGTCCTTGTGTTCTCATCACCGGCTCCAACGGGTTCCTCGGTGAGGCGATCGCTCGCGGCCTGTTGGATCGCTACCGCGTTATTGGCCTTGACCTCAAGCAGCCGAAAAGCCCGCTCGAGGGCGTTGAGACGATCGAAGTCGATCTGACCACAGACGACAGCGTCGCAAACGCAATGGAGGAGGTTCGCAAGCGGGCCGGTGACCGCATCTCCTCAGTCATTCACCTCGCCGCCTACTACGATACGACGGGTGAAGAGAATCCGAAGTATGACGCTGTCACTGTCCAAGGCTCGCGGCGGCTGCTCGACCGCCTAAAGACGTTTCAGACCGAACAGTTCATTTTCTCCAGCACAATGCTGGTGCATGCACCAAGTCCGCGCACGGGCGTGAAGATCGACGAGAATTCCCCGCTCGATCCGGCCTGGCCATATCCCAAGTCCAAGGCTGAAACGGAAACGCTGATCCAAGCACGTCGCGGTTCGATCAAATCGGTGATTTTCCGCTTCGCCGGTGTTTATGACGAGGATTGCCGCGCTGCTTTCATCGCCCAGCAGATCGCCCGTATCTTTGAACGGCTGCCGACCGCCTATCTCTTTGCCGGCGACATCACTCACGGCCAGCCCTATTTGCATCGCGAGGACCTGGTGGACGCGGTTGTGCGCGCCGTGGACCGCAGAGTGGAACTGCCCGACGAAACCGTCCTGTTGATCGGAGAAGAAGAGACACCTTCTTACGAGCAAATGCAGCAACGTATCGGCGAGCTCGTCCACGGCGAACGCTGGAGTACTCTGGCCTTGCCCAAGGATGTCACGAAACTCGGCGCCTGGTTTCAGGAGAAGGTGCTGGACGAGGATGTCGATATCCGGGCATGGATGATCGATCGTTCAGACGATCACTATGAGCTCGACGTTTCCTGTGCAAAGACCCTGCTCGGCTGGAGCCCAGGCCACACTCTGATCGCGGCATTGCCCGAAATGATCCGTCGCCTGAAAGCCGACCCGACGGATTGGTACGCCAAAAACAAACTCGAGCCATCGGCGGTGGCTGCGTCCGCACCCGAGCTGGACGAAGCTAAGGAGCGACTGCGCGGTCCGCTGGAGCGCAGCGTGGCAGAGGTCGAGGCGGCAGTCGAGCGGCATCGAGCCTTCACCCTTTGGGCCCCGCTTACCAACGCTGCCTTCGGTCTCTGGCTGATCGCCTCGCCCTTCGCTTATGGTCTGTTCGATCCGATCTCTGCACCGATCCCGCCGGCGCTCGGACACGACATCGCTGCGCCCGTAATCCGCAACGCTTGGATGGGCGCGAGTGAAATCGTCTCGGGCCTGCTCATCCTTGTCTTCGCTCTGGCGGGAATGAGTCGGCGGCAGATGTGGATGCAGTGGATCACAGCCGCAG
>DATFOT010000330.1:0-15886 GCA_035265265.1 Aestuariivirgaceae bacterium
CGGTGCTTTCGATCTGCCCTGAATAGATCGGTGAGCGTGCCAGATTGGCAGTGATGATCTGGTGCGTTGCAGTCGTGGTCTTGGTGATATGGCAGGGAATCTGGCGTGTCGAAATATTCTTCGTCATGAACGAGAACGGTATGGGTGGATCGTCACCGCGCTGAACTTCGAGCGACTCCCAGCTGATGCTCCGGCCATCGAGCCGCGCCGGCGTGCCTGTCTTGAGCCGTCCCAGAGTAAAGCCATGGGCTTCGAGCACTTTGGATATTCCAAGCGCGGGGCGCTCCCCTGCCCTTCCAGCCGGTATCTGCTTCTCGCCGATATGGATAACGCCCCTGAGAAAAGTGCCCGTGGTCAAGACAGCAGCACCGCTGGTGATGGCCTCGCCTCCCTCCAGCAGCACACCTTCCACTCTGCCATTGCGAAGGATGAGGCCCTCTGCCGTGGTTTGCAGGACCGCAAGATCCCTTTGCGCTTGGATCGCCGTCTGCATAGCCCGCCGGTAGAGTCGGCGATCAGCCTGTGCCCGCGGTCCCCGCACTGCCGGGCCCTTCGAACGATTGAGCATTCTGAACTGAATGCCGGCAGCATCTGCGACCCTGCCCATCAGGCCGTCCAGTGCATCGATCTCCCGCACCAGATGGCCTTTCCCTAAGCCCCCGATTGCCGGGTTGCACGACATCTCTCCGATCGTGTCGAAACGATGCGTGACGAGCAGCGTTCGCGCACCCGAGCGGGCCGCCGCTGCGGCTGCTTCACAGCCGGCATGCCCGCCGCCGATCACGATCACATCGTAACAGTTCTTTGACATTGATCCTCCAAGGCCGCGCCTTTTATCGCCCCTACGGGAAAAGGTCAAAATCTAGGCGGCTCGTATTTTCACGTGAAACACATTAATTGCCGTTAACTATTTACCGATGCAGAAATCACGGAAGATCAGATCGAGCAGGCTCTCGACATCGATATGCCCGGTTAGCCGCCCAATATCGGCCGCGGCAAGTCGTAACTCCTCCGTAATAATCTCTAGGGCGGGGGCGGGCTTCCTCAGAGCCGACAGCAGATGAAGTCTCATCGAGACGAGGGCCTCCCGATGTCGCCGCCGTGTGATCAGCACCGTTTCTCCCATGGCGGTCAGCTGTTGCAGCCGTGCAGTGATCGCCACCACGAGATCTGAAAGGCCCTCCCCGGTCATGCTGGAAATAGCCACATAGGGCCGTCCGTCCGGACCAGCCTCTTCGGGTAGTGCTAGGTCGCACTTATTCCAGATCCATATCACATCCGATTCGAACGGCGGCTCGTGGGCCGGACTTGCGACATTCGGCGATGACAGCCAAAGAATTAGATCAGCTCCCCCCAAAGCTTTTCCGGCCCTCGCCATCCCGGCCTGCTCGATGGGATCGTCGCTGGCCGCTCTCAAACCCGCCGTATCCTGAAGTATGACTGGTATGCCGGCCAGATTGAGGTGCACTTCCACCAGATCTCTTGTTGTTCCAGGGATTGGTGAAACGATTGCTGCATCTTTTCCCCCGAGCCGATTGAGAAGACTCGACTTTCCTACATTTGGCGCGCCGGCCAGCACGACCCGGAACCCCTCCCTCAGGCGTTCTCCCGCCCTCCCCCTCTCGATTTCGGATTCAAAACTAAGGACGAGCGCTTCAAGCTCCTCTTCATGGGCACGAAGGGCCTCCTCCTCGACATGAGCTTCATCCGCGAAGTCGATGGCCGCCTCAAGCCGGGCGAGAATGCGCATGATGTCCCGCCGCCATTTTGCGATGAGCCTGCTCGCGCCTCCTTCGCTGTGATGCAGCGCCTGCCGCCGCTGCGCTTCCGTCCGCGCTTCAATCAGATCGACAAGACCTTCGACCTCTATAAGATCGAATTTGCCATTCCCGAACGCCCGCCGAGTAAACTCGCCGGCCTCAGCCATGCGCAAGCCATCGAACCTCGCCAATGCGTCAAAGAGCGCCTGCACCACGGCTGCTCCGCCATGAACATGAAATTCGGCCACGTCTTCCCCGGTGAAGGACGCAGGACCGGGGAACCATAGAACAAGGCCGCGGTCAATCAGCTCCCGGTTACCTGGCGAACGAATTGCGCTCAGTGTGGCAACGCGCGGAACGGGCAGCGCGAAACAAAGTTCTTTGACAATAGGGCCGGCTCTCGCTCCACTTACCCTGACGACTGCAACGCCGGCCAGACCTGAGCCGGAGGACAACGCATAGATGGTATCGGAAGCGCTCATCTCGCCTGGAACTGCATTATTTCGGCGCCGAATCGATGCCGCGAAATCCAGTGATTCCGCTCTACAACGCTCTGGGAAATCCTATGGACGCTAATGCCACCGATAACCAGCTAGTCCGTGAGCAGAGCCCCTATTTGCTTCAGCACAAGGACAATCCCGTCCACTGGCTGCCTTGGGGTAAGGAAGCCTTCTCACGCGCAGCCCAGGAAGACAAGCCCATTCTGCTGTCCGTCGGCTATGCCGCTTGCCATTGGTGTCACGTCATGGCGCACGAAAGTTTCGAGGATCGCGAGACAGCGGAACTCATGAACCGGAATTTCATAAATGTGAAGGTCGACCGTGAGGAGCGTCCCGAGGTCGACAAAATTTACATGGACGCGCTTCATCGTTTGGGCGAGCAGGGGGGCTGGCCGCTGACCATGTTTCTCCGCCGGACGGAGTGCCCTTCTGGGGCGGCACTTATTTTCCGCCAGAGCCTCGTTATGGCCGACCCTCTTTCCGCCATGTGCTTGCCGAAATAGCCCGCATTTGGAGCGAGGAACGCCACAAGGTCGACGGAAACAGCCGAGCGATTCTAGACGCGTTGCGCCACCCACGGCAGTCGGGACCCGCAGCGGAGCTCAGTTCGGCGGTCTTCGATCGTGCGGCACGGGCGCTCTATGAAGCGACCGATTTGCAGCACGGCGGTCTGCGCGGTGCGCCCAAGTTTCCGCAAGTCCCGGTCTACGAATTTCTATGGCACCAGCATTTGGCGACTGGCGAGTCCGCTTACGCGCAGGCAGTGAAGTCCACTCTCGTCAATCTCTGTCAAGGTGGCATCTACGACCACCTGGCTGGAGGTTTTTCCCGATATTCGGTTGATCATCTTTGGCTTGTCCCGCATTTCGAAAAAATGCTTTATGACAATGCGCTGATCGTTTCGCTCCTGTGCAAGGTAGCCGCTGCAGAGGATGCACCGCTGTTCCGCATCCGAATCGATGAGACTATAACCTGGCTTCTTACTGAGATGCGCACGGCTGCCGGCACATTCGCGGCAAGTTACGACGCTGATTCAGAGGGTGAGGAGGGCCGCTATTATGTGTGGACCTATTTGCAGGTCGCTGAAACCTTGCCGCCTGAGGAATCGCAGACTTTTTGTCGTATATACGATGTGACCCCCGAGGGAAACTGGGAAGGCAAGAACATCCTCAATCGCCTGAAATTTCCTTCACTTTTCGACGACAATACCGAGCAATCTCTGAAAACATCACGGAGCCAACTCCTAGCCAAGCGCCGGGAACGGCCGCAGCCGGGGTTCGACGACAAGAGCCTAGTCGATTGGAACGGTCTCGCCATAAGTGCTCTCGCTGACGCGGCCTTACTCTTCGATAATCGCGAATGGCTGTCCGAGGCTGAAAAAACCTTCGCTTCTCTTCTCGAACATCATTGGCATCAAGGCGAGCTCCATCATTCATACCGCAACCGTGTGCTTCGCACCCCGGCGACCGCCGACGACTACGCCAATATCGTGGCCTCCGCGCTCACTCTCTACACGACGACTGCTAACCCTGACTATCTCTCCAGGGCGCGCGAAATTCTCGTCGCGGCCATCGAGCAGCTTTGGGACGATCATGAGGGCGGGTTCTTCTTCGCGCCGCAACAATTGCCCGAATTGATCGTCCGAATACGTCATGCCCATGATGACGCAACGCCTAATGCGAATGCCACCATGCTAAATAATTTCACTCGGCTTTATCATCTGACCGGTGAGGATGATTATCGTCGTCGCGCCGATCAGCTCCTCGCTTCATTTGGCTCAAGCGCCGCCGCCAACCCCTTTGGTCACGCAACCTTCCTGTCGGCCGCGGCCGCTCATCTCGACCCTGTGCAGGCAGTCATTATCGGCATCCCTCAGGGCCGCGCCGAGCGGGCATTACTGCGTGCGGTGACGGCATTGCCAGTTGTCCGGCCCATTGTGCAATTCATCGCGCCCGACGAATTACTGCCGGCCCATCATCCAGCAACTGGTAAATCGCAACTGGAAGGGCATCCAACGCTCTACCTGTGCAGGGGAACGCGTTGCGCTGCGCCCGTAACCGAGCCTGCGCAGGCCGGTCAAGCCTTAGCAAGCCTCGCTTGACTAGGCATTCATCGAATCGAAGAAATCCGAGTTTGTTTTCGTCTGCCGCAGCTTGTCGAGTAAAAATTCGATGGCGTCGACCGTACCCATGGGATTCAAGATGCGCCGGAGCACATAAGTCTTTTTGAGAAGGTCGGGCGGCACCAGCAACTCTTCCTTTCTGGTTCCCGATCGCAAAATATCGATCGCCGGGAACACGCGTTTGTCTGCGACCTTGCGGTCCAGGATGATTTCCGAATTGCCCGTACCCTTGAATTCCTCGAAGATCACTTCATCCATCCGGCTGCCAGTGTCGATCAGTGCGGTTGCGATGATCGTCAATGAGCCGCCTTCCTCGATATTGCGGGCAGCCCCGAAGAACCGTTTCGGCCGCTGCAGGGCGTTGGCATCGACGCCGCCCGTAAGTACCTTGCCGGAGGAGGGCACCACAGTGTTATAAGCTCGCCCAAGCCGGGTAATTGAATCCAGCAGAATGACCACGTCACGGCCGTGTTCGACAAGGCGCTTCGCCTTCTCGATGACCATTTCCGCCACCTGCACGTGACGCACCGCCGGCTCGTCGAACGTGGAGCTAATGACTTCTCCCTTTACTGACCGCTGCATGTCGGTCACCTCCTCTGGCCGCTCGTCGATGAGCAGCACGATCAGGAAGCATTCCGGATGGTTCGATGTAATCGAATGGGCGATGTTTTGAAGAAGAACCGTCTTGCCGGTGCGCGGCGGTGCAACGATCAGTCCGCGCTGGCCTTTTCCCAGAGGCGCCACGAGATCGATGACTCGCGCCGAATAATCCTTTTTAGTCGGATCGCCGACTTCCATTTCGACCCGCTCATCGGGATAAAGCGGTGTGAGATTGTCGAAATGGATTTTATGGCGGCTCTTTTCGGGGTCCTCGAAATTGATCGTATTGACCTTGAGAAGTGCGAAATAGCGTTCGCCGTCTTTTGGGCTGCGAATCTCACCCTCTACCGTGTCGCCAGTTCGCAGGCTGAACCGTCGGATCTGGCTGGGGCTTACATAAATATCGTCTGGCCCCGCAAGATAATTGGCATCCGGTGAACGCAGGAACCCGAATCCATCCTGCAAGACCTCGACGACGCCTTCCCCAACGATGGAAACGTCTCGCCCTGCCAGGCTCTTGAGAATGGCAAACATGAGCTCCTGTTTGCGCATCGTATTGGCATTCTCGACTTCGAGCTCTTCGGCAATCGTGAGCAGCTCAGCCGGGGTTTTGCGCTTCAAATCGTGAAGTTTCGTCTCTTTCAGTTCGGCGATGTTCGTCATGTTGAGGGAGGTTGCTGGCCCAAGAGGCCAAGAAATGTTGATCCTGCTGAAATAAAAAGCCTGCTACCCATCTTGGTAGTGCGACTTGTGGAGGGAGTGAGCACGGCGTTGGGTCGCCGCGATACGGATGTCATAACCCACCGATACGGCTTCGACAACATCAGTTATGATCGAAAGCTATCAAATCCAAGATGAAAAGAAAATAGCGATTTGTCGGTTTTGTCAAAAAGGCTTTACAATTACCATGATCACGATCACGACCAGCAACATGGTAGGGATCTCGTTAAGGATCCGAAAATAGCGGCTGCTGTGCTGGTTAAGGTCCCTCTGGAAGGCGCGCAGGTGCCAGCCAAGCCTGAGATGAAGTACCGTCATTGCCAAGACAGCCCCGAGTTTCGCCCATGCCCACAGTGCCATGCCAGAGCCGCCCCGGAAAATCATCCATGCCAGGACTGCGCCGGAAAGCCACGTCATGATCATTGCCGGCCTCATAATGATCCTATACAGCCGACTTTCCATAGTCTTGAACACGGCAGGGTCGCCCTTCTCGGCCTGATCCGCGTGATAGGCGAACAGACGCGGCAAGTAAAACAAGCCTGCCATCCAGGCAACCACAACGATCACATGCGCCGCTTTGAGCCAGAGGTACGCGCTAGCCACCGCCGGCTCCATCAGCCTGGCGAACCGCCTCAACAAGCCTCGCAACATGCTCCGGTGGAGTTTCCGGCCGCACGCCGTGACCGAGATTGAAAATATGACTGTGCGCAGGCAATAGGGCAGTGATACGTCTCACAGCTCTGTCCAGCGCTTCCCCGCCGATCGACAAAATGAGCGGATCGAGATTGCCCTGAACGCTGATGCGCGGCATGAGCACGCTCCTGACCCAAGCCAAGGGCACGCTCTGTTCAACTGAAACGCCGGCAAGATCGCATTTCATCGCAAAACCGCAATGCGCGGCCCCAAGGCCACGTGCAAAACCTATGACCGGAACTGTCTTAACCCGCTTCCGGACCCCAGCGATGATCGCTTGCACCGGTTCGAAAATCAGTTCCTCCTGTAGAGTTTCGGGCAGGTCCCCAGCCCATGAGTCAAAAATCTGCAGCACTTCTGCACCCGCGGTAACCTGTGCTGCAAGATAGTCGATGGACCCCTCGACAAGCCGGCGCATAAGCTCCTTGAACCAGTCCGGTCTCCTGATTGCAATTTGTCTGGCAACCAGCCGGTCCTCACTCGATCCGCCCTCAATCATATAACTCGCAACGGTCCAAGGTCCGCCGCAAAATCCAATCAGCGTCTGATGGCTCGCCAGCGTCTTCTTGACTAGCGCCAGCGTTTCGAACACTGCTGTCAGTCGCCCAAGATCAACCGCGCTTGCCAGATCATCGACAGCAGCTTCCGAGCGGATCGGCGTCAGCACCGGCCCTTCACCCTCGCGAAAATCCAGGTTGCTTCCCAGGGCACGCGCGATGAGAAGAATATCCGCAAACACGATCGCTGCATCTAGATCATATCTGCGCAAAGGTTGGAGGGTGACCTCGCTTGCAAGCTTTGCATCATCACAGAGGCAGAGAAATGAACCCGCATAAGCGCGAACCTCTCTGTACTCCGGAAGATACCGCCCCGCCTGTCGCATAAGCCATATCGGTCGACGTGACGGAATCCGTCCAGTCAGAACATCGATCAACGGTTTTCCCGCTGGCATGTCTCTTCCTTAACGACTCTCTACAAGAGTCTTAACCTAATTGATGTTGTTGTTTGGCCGTGGACAGTGGGGATATCAATTATCCAACCCCTTTCCCCTGCAATAACTCTCTGTGCACGTTTTCCGGCATCCGCCTTGCCCTGGCAATCAACTTGAATTTGCCCGCAAAACCAATGCATTGAAGCTGACTAAACGACGTCTTCCACACCCTCTCGGCTGGTTTTCCACTGTCTTCTCCATGTTCTCATTATCGTCTCTCGCACTTTGCCCGGATCGCCGGTTTCTTGAGGGTGGATAATGGAGAGGGCTTGCTGCATAAAGCCTCACCGGGCCCTGCGATACGCACCTAAATCACACTTCATCAACACCTTGGTGTCTACCCTGTGAATAAGCCAAGCCGACAATACTTTCACATGCACCTCATCTCAGACGCGACGGGTGAGACGCTTAATACAGTGGCGAGGGCCGCGGCGGCCCATTACGCTGATTTTCAGCCCCTCGAACATATTTATGCTCTTGTTCGCACCCCCCGCCAGCTCCAGCGCGTGCTGGGTGAAATCGAGCGTCAGCCAGGTATCGTGCTTTTCACCATTGTCGACGATTCTTTACGCGCCCAGCTAGAAGATCACTGTGCGCGGCTGGGCATTCCCTGCATCTCCATACTGGATCCGGTCATAGCTAGCCTTGCTGCCTATCTCAATGCTCGCTCACGCCCGCAGATTGGCCGGCAGCATGCCCTCAACGCTGAATATTTTCGGCGCATAGATGCCCTGAACTTCACCATGGCTCATGACGATGGCCAGAATACCACCGATCTCGAAAAGGCCGATGTCGTTTTAATTGGCGTCAGCCGCACGTCGAAAACCCCCACCAGCATATATCTTGCCAACAGAGGTATTAAAGCCGCCAATGTGCCAGTGGTGCCCGCCATTGCTCTGCCGACCGAGCTTCTTGCGGCTGAGAAGCCGCTCATCGTCGGGCTCATCGCCAGTGCTGAACGCATCGCCCAGATACGTCGGCACCGTTTGCTCACCTTGAAGGAGCATCGCGAAACCGCCTATGTAGATAAGCTGGCTATCACCAACGAGCTGGTTTACATGCGCAAGGTCTGCGCGATGCACAATTGGCCAATCATCGATGTTACGCGCCGCTCGATTGAGGAGACCGCCGCTGCAATTCTCAATCTTCTCGCCGATCGTACCGATACGTCCGATTTTACCGAATGACAGATGAGAACGAAATTGTGCTCGCTTCGACGAGCGAAATTCGGCGCCGGCTCCTCGAATCTGCCGGAATTAACGTTCGGCCGGTTCCGTCATGTGTTGATGAACCGGCCGTCAAGCGAGCCTTGGGCCAGAGGGCAGGCGCCGACTCCTCAAAACTCGCCGGTGCGTTGGCCACAGCGAAAGCGGAAGCCGTTTCTCTCCACCATCCTGCAGCCCTGGTGATCGGGGCCGACCAGCTATTGCTTCTCGATGATAGACAATTTGATAAGCCAGGCGATCTGAAAGAGGCTGCCATGCAACTGGCGTTGCTGCGCGGCAATACCCATCAGCTTGTCACGGCTGTTGCCGTAGCAAGAAGAGGCGCCGTCGTCTGGACTGACTGCGCTATTGCTAAACTCACCATGCGGAATTTCAGCGATGACTTCCTGACCAATTATATTGTGTCAATGGGCGAGGATGCTTTGACCTCTGTTGGCGCCTATAAAATCGAGGGCAGGGGCGTGCAGTTGTTCAACAGAATCGAGGGCGACTATTTTGCCATTTTGGGTCTGCCGCTTTTGCCCTTGCTGTCCTTTCTGAGGAGAGAGGGATGCCTGCCCGAGTAGGTGAGCTACGCAGCTGTGTTATCGGCTGGCCCATCGGTCATTCCCGCTCGCCTCTTATCCATAATTACTGGCTGAAGCATTATGGAATTGCGGGGGAGTACGTCAAGCAGCCCGTTTCGCCCGACGAGCTTGAGGCGTTCCTGTCCAGCCTTGCGGGGCGTGGCTTTCTTGGTTGCAATGTAACCGTGCCGCACAAGGAGCGGGCCGCACAATTCGTAACGCTTGCCGATCCTCTCACCCGCAAGCTCTCCGCGGTGAATACCGTCTACCTCGAAAACGGCGTTGTCATGGGCACGAACACCGATGGATTCGGCTTCATGAAGAATCTTGCCGCTGCAGTTCCCGATTTTGGATGTCGCGGCAGCTCTGCTCTGCTTCTGGGAGCGGGAGGCGCTGCCCGCGCCATCGCTGGCGCCCTGCTGCATGCCGGGTTAAGCAAGCTGGTCATCTGCAACAGGTCTCTCGAACGGGCGCGTGCGGTAGCCAGCATTTTTGGCGAAAACATCACCGCCGCGCCGTGGGATAGCGCGTCTTTGGCAATGAGTGACATTGACCTTTTGGTCAACGCCACCACCTTGGGCATGGACGGCAAACCGCCGCTCGTTTTGTCACTCGAAACCCTGCCGCGTTCCGCTGTGGCCTGCGATATCGTCTATGTGCCATTGGAAACGCCGCTGTTGCGCCAAGCGCGAGGCAGGGGCAATCGCACGGTCGATGGCCTCGGCATGTTGCTGCATCAGGCGTGCCCCGCCTTCGAGAAATGGTATGGCATTCGGCCGGACGTCACGACCGCTCTCCGCCGCATCGTGGAAAGCGATATTCTCGCGCAACCTCCATTGGCGGCTACATGAGGATCATCGGCCTCACCGGTTCAATTGCAATGGGCAAGAGCCATACCGCCCGGATTTTCGAAGAGGAAGGCATACCGGTGTTCGACGCCGATGCAGTTGTGCATGCGCTCTATCAGCCAGGCGGCAAAGCGGTGGACATCGTCCGCAATTTGAGTCCCCAGTCGGTTGTCGGAAATGCTGTCGACCGAGTGCGGCTTTCTGCCGAGATCATGAACGACGAAGGGTTGCTCAAGCGTCTCGAAGCGGCCATTCACCCGCTCGTCCGCGAAGAACAGGCGCAGTTCATCGAACGTGAACGCCGCAAGAAAACACTCCTCGTCCTGGTCAACGTGCCGCTGCTCTTCGAAACCGGCCGGGAAAACGAATTTGACTCGATCATCGTCGTATCGGCTCCTCCGGCCATTCAGCGGCAAAGGGCACTCGCCCGGCCTGGAATGACGCCGGAAAAACTCAACCTCATCCTGTCGCGGCAAATGCCCGATCGTGAGAAACGGGCAAGAGCTGACTTTGTTGTGGATACCACAGGCAGCGACGAACTCGCCCGTAGCCAGGTCAAGCGCATTGTGAATCAATTGTCGGCCCCATGCTAGCGGCGGCCGAGGCACTGATGCGCGAAATCGTGATGGATACCGAAACGACCGGGCTTGACCCGGCGCAGGGTCACAGAATCGTTGAAATCGGCGGGATCGAGCTCATTCGTCATGTCCCCACCGGCAGGCATTTTCATGAATATATTAATCCCGAGCGTGATATTCCCGCTGATGCTTTCGCGGTCCATGGTCTTAGCGCCGACTTCCTGCTCGCCAAGCGCGTGTTCGCGGAGGTCGTTCAAGAATTCCTCGATTTCGTGGGCGATGCGACGCTGATTTTTCACAATGCCGCTTTCGACGTGGCCTTTCTCAATGCCGAGCTTGCATTCCTTAGCCGCCAGAAGATCCGGCCCGAACGCGTGATCGATTCGCTTCTGCTCGCCCGCCAGCGCCATCCCATGGCCCCTAACAGTCTGGATGCTCTTTGCAAGCGCTATGGCATAGACAATTCGCGCCGCCGTAAACATGGAGCGCTCCTCGACGCAGAACTACTGTCGGAAGTCTACATAGAACTCATCGGCGGCAAGCAGCCGGCCCTCACTCTCGCTGGTATCCCGCGCGACCGGCAGGCCGCTGCCGCTGCCGTGCCACGGCTACTCCCTCCGCGTCCCCACGCCCTGCCGGCGCGGCTTACTCTTCAGGAAATTGCCGATCACGACCTGATGATCGACTCTCTTGGCGCCACGTCCCTCTGGCGGATCAACGCCTGAAGCTTTTGGGCTAGATCTTCGACTGGCCCTGCGCCAGCCGCTTCTGATACATGGCGGCAAAGTCGATAGGATCGAGCATAAGCGGTGGAAATCCGCCGTTGCGGGTAGCATCGGCGAGAACCTGGCGTGCGAAGGGAAATAGCATTCTCGGGCACTCGATCAGGACCACCGGATGCAGCGCCTCCTGGGGAATATTCTCCAGTCGGAAAACCCCCGCATAGAGAAGCTCGGCTGCAAAGACCACCTTATCGTTGTGCGAGGCCTTGGCGTCGAGATGCAGCTCGACCTCGAAATCGGTTGGCGAGATCGTCCGGGCATTGACATTGACAGATATGCTGATTTCCGGCTGGTTGGCCTGAGTGTTCAGAGATTGGGGTGCATTGGGATTCTCGAACGACAAGTCTTTGAGATACTGGCCCAGGATTTTCATTTGCGGTGCTGGGTTTGCCGCTGCGGCGGGAGGGTTGGTTGAAGTCGCCTCTGTCGGTTCGATCTCGTCCATGGCATCGATCTCGGCCGCTTCGCTGCCGCCGTTCACGCTCTTCACCTGGGCCTTTTTGGCCGCGATTTTGCCTGCTTTTGCCATGAAGTTCTGCCTCGATCTGCTGGCTTTGGCCCCTGTTTGACGACTGCAGGTGGCTAACATGACTTAACCGTCCCCGCAAGCCAGAGAGCAACGGCATCGCTATTGGACTTCCGATTGGTGATCCATATATGGTGATGGACCGTGACTCTCACCGTCGCGATGTCTTAATCTGGGCGTCGGCCTGCTGTATGGCGGGCGCCCCACGGACTTCAGGGTTATGAACCACATCTTTGATCCGCTGAATATTTTCGTGCTGGCGATAGCCGTGGTTATTTTTTGGCGGCTTAGCTCAGTGCTCGGTCGCAGGACGGGCAATGAGCGCCCGCCGATCGATCCTTTTGTGACGCGGGAGAAGCTCGAGAAGAAGCTGGCCGACGGTTCGGTCGCCGAGCGGTCGGGGCGCCGGCTGCCTGATTCCGGAGCAACCGCACCGGCGGGCTCCGCTGCGCCAGCAGTGCCGGTATGGGAAGGCTTTGCCCCGAAGGGCTCCGCCACGGCAAAAGGCCTTGAGAAAATAGCCGATGCCGATCGCCAATTCTCTCCAGGGGCGTTTCTCGAAGGCGCCAAGACGGCTTATGAGATGATCGTTACCGCCTTTGCCGCGGGCGACAAGCAGGCGCTAAAGCCCCTTTTGTCGCGCGATGTGTATGAGAGCTTCGCGCGTGCAATAGATCAGCGACGCCAGGCCGGCGAGAGCCTGGAAACCAATTTCGTTGGCATCGGCAAAGCCGAGATTGGCAGCGCCGATCTGCTGGCTAAGAAAGCGAATATCACCGTTCGCTTTACCAGCGATCAGATATCATCCCGCAGGAACAAGAGTGGCGATATCCTTGAGGGTGATCCTAAGAAAATTCGCGAGATCACCGACCTATGGACCTTCGAACGTGATCTATCCTCGCGGGATCCGAATTGGACTCTTGTTGCAACGGGTACCTCGGCCTGAGCGAGGTTTCGTTTTTTCCTTCTGTCTGGCTCTTGCCGGTTTGAGTTTGCTCGTTTTCCGCCCTGCCGCGATGAATGCCACAAACTTAAGGCCTATTTCTTTTGCCGCCATCAACGGGTGGCAGGATGACGATTTGGCTGAAGCTTTTGCCGTCTTTGCCAAATCATGCTCAGAGATCGAAGAGCGCGGCCGCGCTTTCTCGCGGCCGGTCCTCTTCGGCGGCGAGCGCCAGGATTGGCTGCCTCTTTGCGCCGCGGCACGAAACCGTCATGCCGGTCCCCGTGACTTTTTCGAAAAGCACTTCGCCCCCTTCCTTGTCGAGGATCGGCAGCGCCCGGGAGGGCTTTTCACCGGCTATTTTGAACCTGAAGCACCAGGCGACCGTCGCCCTCACAGACCTTTCACGGTGCCGCTCTATGCCAAGCCTTCCGACCTTGTGCTCTTCGACCCAGACACGCAGCAACGGCTTGGCCTCCGCTACGGCCGGTACCAGGATGGCGTACCGACGGCTTACTTCACCCGCCGCGAGATCGAAGAGGGCGCTCTCGCCGGCAAAGGGCTGGAAATCGTCTGGCTGAGTTCATGGGCGGATGCCTTTTTCATGCAGGTGCAAGGCTCTGGTCGGGTGAAACTGCCCGACGGCAGCCTGATGCGGCTTGCCTACGCAGCCAAGAGTGGCCACCCCTATACGGCCATCGGCGGTACTCTGGTAAAAAAAGGCATATTGGCACCCTCGGAAATGTCGATGCAGGCCATCCGTGCTTGGATGGAGCGTCATCCCGCTGAAGCGCGTGATCTCATGTGGCAGAATCTGTCTTTTGTGTTCTTCCGGGAAATCGATGTTGAAGATCCGTCTCAAGGGCCGCCGGGAGCGCAGCAGGTTGAACTCACGCCTGGACGCAGCCTTGCGGTCGATCGTGACATCTGGGCGTTCGGAACGCCCCTGTGGATCGACACCGCAGTTCCGGCTAATAACACCCAAGGCGCCGAAAAGCCCTTTGCGCGACTCATGATCGCGCAGGATACCGGTTCCGCCATTAAAGGCGCCGTTCGCGGCGACATCTTCTTCGGTTCCGGCGTCGCAGCGGCGCACCGCGCCGGTCACATGAAGGCGGGCGGACGCATGATTGCCCTTCTTCCGAAGGCACTCGCCGACCGGCGGCCGAAATGACCAAAAAGTCTCTTCCTCCCTCGAGCCTCGTGCCCGATAGCGACCTCTGGGATGAGGTGAAGCAGGCGATCGTGCCGCTCAAACGCAGTATAGGCACCCCGCATCCCGCCAGGGTCCCTGCAAGGCCCAAGGAAGTTTCGCGCCCTCGGGGCCCTTTGACCATTGCTCGCGATATGTCAGCAGCAGAGCCTCCGGCGCTGACCGGGCTTGATCGGCGAACCTCACAAAGGCTCACCCGCGGTCTCGTCGCCTACGAAGCGAAGCTTGACCTTCACGGCACCACCGCCGAACAAGCCAGGGGCCAGCTGCAGCGCTTTCTTTCGGAAACGCGGGCCCGGGGAAATCGGCTGGTTCTCGTGGTGACTGGAAAAGGAGCATCACCCTATGCCCGCCATACGCTGCATGGCGACAGTCACTATCATGTTCCCGAGCGCCAGGGTCGCTTGCGACGGCTCGTTTCCGACTGGTTTCACGAACCGGAATTTCGTCAGCATGTAAGCGGGTTCCAGCCGGCGCATCCGCGACATGGGGGAGGCGGAGCGTTCTACGTGCGCCTCAGACGCCGAAAGGAAGGGGCGTGACGCCTTTCGGCGAAAAACTCCGTGCTCTGCGCGCAGCCCGCGGTGCCACGCTTAAGGAGATGGCCCAGGCGATCGGAGTGTCCAGCGCCTATTTGTCTTCCCTTGAACATGGCCGCCGCGGCCGGCCGAGCTGGTACCTCATTCAGCGCATCATTACCTACTTCAATGTTATATGGGACGAGGCCGAAGAGCTTGTGAAGCTCGCCAACCTTTCTCATCCGCGCATCGTTGCCAGAACCGCCGGCCTGTCGCCCCGCGCGACGGAATTGTGCAATCGTCTCGCTGCCAGTGTTCATGATTTGCGAGAAGACGATCTGGCCATCCTGCTCAAGGCGCTCAATGAGGCGACAAGCCGCAGCAAGCGCGGCAAGATTAGAGAATGAAACGTGAGAGATCGGTGTTTCTTGCTAGATCGCCGATATGGCTCTCCACGAACTGCCGGTCTATGACGATTGTCTCTCCGGGATTATCGGGGGCTGAAAAGCTGATTTCATCGAGCACCCGTTCGAGAACCGTATGCAGCCTGCGCGCGCCGATGTTCTCAACCGAAGAATTGATCTGCGCGGCAATGCCCGCCAGCGCCGCCACTCCGTCTTCATGAAACTCCAGCTTGATACCCTCCGTAGCCAGCAGTGCACAATATTGCTTAATAAGGCTGCTTTCTGGCTCGGTCAGTATTCTGCGAAAGTCTTCTTCGCCCAGCGCCTTCAACTCGACTCGGATCGGCAGCCGTCCCTGCAACTCCGGCAACAGGTCCGATGGCTTCGCAATATGAAACGCTCCCGACGCAATGAACAGGATGTGATCGGTTTTCACCGGTCCGTGCTTTGTCGACACCGTGGTACCTTCGATGAGCGGCAGGAGATCCCGCTGCACGCCCTCACGGCTCACATCGGCGCCTTGCCGCTCCGAACGCGCGGAAATTTTGTCGATCTCGTCGATGAACACGATGCCATTGTTCTCGACTGAAACAGTCGCCTCGTGCACTACCTTGTCCTGGTCGAGAAGCTTGTCGCTCTCCTCTGAAATCAGCACCTCGTAACTGTCCCGCACGGCCATCCGCTTCGGTTTCGTTCTCCCGCCGAAAGCCCGGCCGAGAAAATCCGAGATATTTACCATCCCGATGGAAGAACCAGGCATGCCCGGCACTTCCAAGGAGGGCAGCGATGGCCCCGTCTCGGCCACCTGAATCTCGATCTCCTTCTCGTCCAATTCACCGCTGCGCAGTTTCTTGCGAAAGGAATCTCGGGTGGCTGCGGACGCATTTGCGCCGACC
>DATFOT010000331.1:0-2195 GCA_035265265.1 Aestuariivirgaceae bacterium
GCGCAGGCCTCGCACCTTAGTTAAAAACCAAGCTGCGACCCGCGAGGGCCGCTTCACCCCCTCCTTCAACCCGAGGCTATCGGCCGGCGGGGAAAATTCCATGCGTACGAGGGCTGCTGATCAGTTATCGCACGAGGGAAACCGGCCGAGCTCAACGTCGTGGCGCGTGAGGCCGATGTCGCGCAGAATATGATCATCCAAGGCAAGCAGCGCCCGGCGCGTGCGCCACATGATCAGCCGGCGCGCATAGCGCGACACTGCTGCCTTCAGGAACGTGGCAGCCCGGGTGATTCGAAGTTGCCTGACCGGCGATAGAGTGGCCATTGGACTCCTCCATTGCCGCGCAGCCTAGCGCAGAGCAGCGTCAGTACATGTCAGCAGCGAGAGGCCCGCGGTTGGTTGCTTTTTGAACAACTACGGGCGGCCTAAACGCCGGCCGCCCGTCCCTGTCTGCCGCCCCAGGCAACCAGTGGCTAAAACCCGTCGGGATGGCCCTTTGCAGACCAGCGGATGCGATTCAGTTCCGCCATTTTGCCGAATTGCACATCGCGCCGGGCAAGGCCGATGTCGTTCAGCAAATGATCATCGAGGTCCATGAGATGGCGCCGCGTGCGCTCTTCGCGCATCCGCCTGACCAGCGGGGATAACGTGCCGATCAGGAAACGGCCAAAGCTGTCGAAAGCGGCCGTGCGGGCTTCGCTCGGAGCGTGGCTCCTGATGAAGAAGGAACTGGACATGGAAGTCTCCATACTCTTTCGTCTCGTTGTATGGTGCCGTCATGCCATCTGCTGCTGGAACCGGTGCTGAACGCTGCGTTCATCGCGCGTTCAATGTTGGCGAACAGCTGTAGAACGATTTGCGGCGGGGTCGCGCCGGCACTGGAAAAAACCGCGGTGGCTTGACCGCCCGTCAACCTGGACTCCTCTGGCGCCATCTTTGATCGCGCGCACTTTCGCCGCCCGGTCCAACGATGTAGGATCGGGTCATGACGACGCTTCTGAAATTGCCGGCGCTCGAGACACCCCGCCTCATCGTTCGCGAGATCGAGATGCGGGATGCCGATGATTTCACCGCCTATATGACGCGTGCCGATTACCAGCGGCACATTTCGGTGCGGCTCGGAACCGCACAGTCGATCCGGCATCATGTGATGCGAGTGGTATCGCGGCAAAACCTGAAAGTGCGTAATGCCTATGTCTTCGCCGGCGAGCTGAAGCAGAGCGGCGTAGCGATCGCGGACGGATTCCTGATGTGCAACGGCCACCTCGCGGAAGTAGGCTGGGGCGTCAATCCCGATCTGTGGCGACGGGGCCTTGGGGCAGAAATCGGACGGGCGCTCCTAGCACAAGCCTTCGAGCGGCTGGAGTGCGAGCGGCTATGGTGCAAGGTGATGAGCGGAAATTCCGCCTCGCTGCGGCTTGCCAAGCGTATCGGCATGCAGCCGATCAAGTCCGATCCAACGTTTCAGGTGGGCGGCGGGCGCACGCAAGCCGTCGAATTCTTCGCCTTGACGGTCAAGGAATATTTCGAAGCCGGCTACTGAGTTCTGGGCCTTGGCGGGCTCCAGCCGCGCGCCTATGGTTGTCGGCAATCAAAGAGCTGGAGAGAGCAATGAAGCCTGGTCAAAGCGAGACGATTCCCCTTCGTGCACGGGTCGAGGGCGGCGGCACGCCCGAGATGAAGAAGTGGTATCTCAAGTCGGAAACCGGTCCGCTTAAAGACGTGCTGCTCGGTCCGGCCGAAAGTTTCCGCTGGCTTGGGCTGGAGAACGCAGCATGGTCGTCGCTCGTTCGCGACACGATGCGCAAGGGCTACAAATTCGACAAGCAGGTCGCCATGCGCCAGCACCGGGAGATGGTGGATGCCTATGAGGAGGCGGGAGTCACCTGCCATTTCCTACCCATCGACGAGCGACTCCCCTATCAGGTCTATGCGCGCGACTCCTCGTTCATGACACCTTACGGCGCCGTCATCTGCCAGCTCGCCAATCCGCGCCGGCGCGGCGAATATGCACCCGTACTGCGGTTCTATTTGGAAAATGGCATTCCGATCTACGACATGGTGAGTGCCGGTAATTTCGAGGGCGGTGATTTCAACATCATCCGGCCGGGTGCCGCACTCGTCGGCTAGACCGACCACCGCAGCGAGGAAGTGGCCGCCCGCCAGGTGGCAGGCTGGTTCGGCGGCGAAGGCTG
>DATFOT010000332.1:0-3996 GCA_035265265.1 Aestuariivirgaceae bacterium
TGCAATGATGCCGGGCGGAGACAAACCCCTCAAGGGTGTCGGCCTGGCCTGTGCCGAACTGCTCGTGCAGGCGGCGAAATAGCCTCGGAGGCCGAGCAGATGTAATTGGTGAAGTTCGGTAGCCCTTGCGCAGCCATTCCCCTGTGCCGATCCAGATCAATGCTGGATTGGTCAGGGCAGGCCGCTAAGCGCCCTCAACGACTAAGCGCGGGGCAAAGCCCAAAGTTCGTGCTCCGCAGCAATCCGCTCGAATGCTTCATCCGTGCTTTTCACGCGATACTGAAAATGCGCTCCCTCAAAGGGGAGCAGCTTCACAATCTCGCAAGATATCGATTTTCCACGCTGCAGAGCGCCAAGCGACAGACGAACATTCTGCCCAAGGTGAAAGCGAGGCCGAACGCTCGGCAGGAGCTCCGGCGAGGTGCGTTCTATGGCTCGATCTGCTTCCGGAGACTGTACTGCAAAGTTTGTTCTCTGACGCTCAGCCAGACTTGGCAGGCCTCTGCGTGGATCTCGGCTATGGCGCCCTCCGCGGTTCATCACAACTCTCCTGTCCCACTTCTAAAATGCCATGCGCAAGATATGCGGCATGACCTACTACCCCTTATACACCGTGTCTGAAGGAATTTCCCGAAAGAAAATCAAGCCGGCATTGCGCGTATAGTTATGAGATGGTGCCTCGGTTCGTAAGTTACAAGTGGGCCGCACATTCGCAAAACTGTGGAGCGTTCAGTCGCATATGATGCTGGTCCGCCCCCACTAAGGAAATTACGTAAAGCCTTAACTAATATAGTATTGGTAGTAAGGGGATAGGGAAAGAAAGAGAAAGAGGGAGGCAAGCATGGCAGACAGCAAGGCTGACTTGTCGCGGCAGGCTGTAAAGAACCTTTCCGATACCCGCGATGACTGCATCCGCGCTTTGGCGACAGGCGACAGCTCGGCAGAATTGATCGAACGCCTGGAAACATTGATCAAGGTTCAAGCCGCAATTGACATCATAAAAAGGGACATCGGGCCGTCACGCTGAGATGGCCCTCCGACTCTTTGGCGTGGCGAGAGCGCCTTCGAACCTTTCCCTTGTATTCATGCAACCAGAGGCCCATGCTCTCCGAGGAGCGACCCGCACTCATGCGCAAGCGCAGCTTCCACTGCGGGTACGTCAGGCCAATGGCAGCACAGCACCAGTATTCAGTCGGCGATAACGTATACTATCTATCGGCGCCAAATCACGATTACAGGGCGCCCGGCGTATATCGCGTCGTGCGCTTGCGCCCAAGCGAAGGGCCTGATCGCCAATATTGGGTTCGCAGTGCGCTTGAGAGCTTCGACAGAATTGCAGCGGAATCCGAGCTTGGCATTATTCTGCCGCATCCCAATACCCGCACGACGCGACGGTTCGTAACTATCGCCACCCCATTCCGGTTGAAGGGCATGGATCAGGAGAGGCCCGCTGGGGTGTATGAGGTAACGACCACCGAGGAGGCGTTCGGTGATTTGATGTTTGATGCTTATCGCCGAATCTCCACCACGATTTACCTGCCGCGGGGAGCAGGTGATGTTGGATTGGGCGACTTCATCGAGACCGATCCAGCAGAACTAGACAATGTCTTGAAAGGGACCGGCCCATGATGAATCAGTTCAACTATAAAATGCCGGGTGAACTGTACAGTCGAGACAGCTTGGCCTGGGGTTCGAGCGGCTTGAGCTATCGCCGCTTTGGCACTGTCGCTGAGGCCATTCGTTTTGCAATGGAGGACATGCCTGCGGCAGCATTTGCCGGCTGCACGTTGGAAGCAGGCGGCGAACGTTTCGGAGCCAGAGAATTAAGGGAGCTGTATGCAAGCCCTCTTTACCCACTTCAGCGCTCAGCCGGACGAATGGGACAAAGTGAATCCTAGCTTGCATACACAACTAAGTCCGCCTGCCTCATTCCCAGCAAGACGTTCGTTGCACCGGCCCTTGACGAGGTTCTCATATTTGGTGAGCGGGCGTTGAAAGACGCAGCCAAACTATCCCCCTAAGCTCCACAACGGAAGGTCCGCCGGTGCAAGACAATGGGAAATGCATAACAAGGACAGTCGCGATCCAGCGGTCGCTCTTCGCTTCGGCTGCCGTTTTTGCTGCATGGATGTTCGCCGATCCGGTAGCTGCATCGACTTTTGAGAAATGCGTGGCGGGAATTCGCGCTGAGGTCATCAAGGCCGGTATTAAGCCCGATATCGCCAATGCCGCCTTCCGCAACATCAAATTCGATGAAAAGGCCGTGCGGTTTTCTCGCACCCAGCCTGAATATCGGTTGGCGATCTGGGACTACATGGCCACTCTGGTCGATGATGCTCGCATCGCCGACGGATTGAAGATGATGAAGGTCCACCGGCAAATCCTGCACGATGTCGAGAAAACCTATGGCGTAGACCGCTTCATTCTGGCAGCCCTTTGGGGAGTGGAGAGCGATTATGGGAAGGAAATGGGGGAGTTTTTTCTTCCACACGCGCTTGCGAACGTTGTATGCGCCGGGCGCAAGGCGGCAGTCTTCAAAACTGAACTGCTACAGGCGCTCCGGATCGTTGCAGCAGGCGATGTGAAACTCGAAAATCTGCGCGGATCCTGGGCAGGTGCCTTTGGTCAGACCCAGTTCATTCCCTCGACCTATAGGCGGCTTGCCGTTGATTTCGATGGGGATGGACGAAGAGACACTATTCACTCCATTCCGGATACGCTCGCTTCTGCCGCGAACTTCCTCAAGAAGGCCGGCTGGCAGCCAGGCGTGAACTGGGGCTTTGAAGTGAACGTCCCGCCAACTTACGCAGGACCGGTTGGTCGAGCAAAGACATCGCCGATTTCACAATGGGCAAAATGGGGAATCAGCCGTGCCGATGGCTCCCCCATGCCCGGAAAGGGATCCTATGCGTTGATTAGACCCGCGGGCCGCCAAGGGCCGGGCTTTCTCGTCTCGCGCAATTTCAATGTCCTATATTTCTACAACGCAGCGGAGTCATATGCGCTGGCGATCTCTCATCTTTCCGATAGGCTCAATGGAAAGGGCGCATTCAGGACCGCGTGGCCGACGGATGACCCCGGCTTGGCGCGTGTGCAGCGCAAGCGCCTCCAGGAATTACTGATCGAGCAGGGCTATTACAAAGGAGAAGCTGACGGACGGGTGGGGCCTCTTACGATGGCCGCGATCAAAGCGGCAGAAATGAAGACTGGTTTAAAGCCAACCGGACGGCCCGGTACCCGTATCCTGAATGCATTATCGGGCAATAATTCGCCGCATTAACGCCTGGCCGCTGCACCCGCCGCGGCACCGCAAAGCTCGCAAGTTTACAGTGTAATGCGCATCGGCAACGGATGGAAACGGAAAGCATCGCCCGAGCGACCAACGTGACCGATACCCGGCCATGGAAGATGAAACGACAAAACCGGCATCCGGGTGGTTGCCAGCATGTCGAGCGTTTTCAGCCGCGTCTCGATCCCCAAATTTGCATCGGTGTCGAAGCCAAAGCCGTATTTAGGCCGCTCCATCGACAAGATGGGATGGTGCACCACATCGCCGATCAAGAACAGGCTTTGACCGCCCACCGTCAGAACGTAGCTCATGTGTCCAACGGTGTGGCCGGGCGTAAACATGGCCTGGATGCCTGGAATGACCTCCTTTCCGTCCTGGATGAACGTCATGCGATCCTTGAGGGGAAGGAGAACCTTTCGGGTGCCTTCAATCATGCCCTTAATGGCATCATTGCCGAGCTTGCCCTCATCCGTCCAGAAATTGAAATCCGCCTCTGTGATGAAGATGTCCGCATTCGGAAAATTCGGGGCACCGTTTTCACCGGCGAGCTGCCAGCAATGATCGGGATGGGCATGGGTGAGGACGACAGCATTGATCGAGCCCGGATCGATGCCGCCTGCCGCGAGATTCTTCAGTAACTGCCCGCTGTTGGGCCCAAATACTTTCGCTGCGCCAACGCCGGTGTCGAACAGCACCAGCCGGTCGCC
>DATFOT010000333.1:0-11659 GCA_035265265.1 Aestuariivirgaceae bacterium
GCGGCGAGGTTCGAGGCATGCTCCTGCGCCTTGGCCTTGAGGTCGGCAACGTCAACATTGCCGCGGTCATCGCAGGCGACGGCGACAACTTTCAAGCCGGCCATGGCCGCGGAAGCGGGGTTGGTGCCGTGAGCAGACACCGGAATGAGGCAGATGCTGCGGTGCGCCTCGCTCCGCGCCTCATGGTAGCCGCGAATGGCGAGAAGGCCCGCATATTCACCCTGGCTGCCGGCATTGGGCTGCAGCGATATGGCATCGAAGCCGGTGATCTCGGCCAGCATCGACTCAAGCTCCTCGAAGAGCTGCTGGTACCCTTGCGTCTGTTCGAGCGGGGCAAAGGGATGGATCATCGCGAAGTTCCGCCAGGTGACGGGAATCATCTCCGTCGTGGAATTGAGCTTCATGGTGCAGGAGCCCAAGGGAATCATCGAGCGGTCGAGAGCGATGTCCTTGTTCTGCAGATAGCGCAAATAGCGCAGCATCTCAGTCTCGGAGTGATAGAGGGAGAATACCGGATGAGTGAGATAGGGCGACTTGCGCTGCAAGTCCTCAGGCAGAACCTCGATCAGCTTTTCATCGAGGCGGTCGATGTCGATGCGGTCGGCGGCATCGGTCTTGAAACAGGACAGGAGCCGGACGAGCTCCTGGCGCCGTGTCGACTGATCGAAGGAAACGCCGAGGTGGTCGGCGTCAATGGAACGCAGATTGATGCGTTTCTCGCGCGCTCTGGCAAGAAGCATGCGGGCGCGTCCGGGGACATGGACCGTGACCGTGTCGAAGAAGGAACGGTTCGCGACCTCGTAGCCGAAGGACTTCACTGCCGCAGCGAAAACTGCGGCGAAGCGGTGCGTCCGCTCGGCCATTTTCCTGATGCCCTCAGGACCATTGTAGACGGCGAACATGGACGCCATCACGGCGAGGAGAACCTGCGCGGTGCATATATTGCTCGTCGCTTTTTCGCGCCTGATGTGCTGCTCGCGCGTCTGCAGTGCCATGCGCAAGGCGGGGTTTCCCTTGCTGTCGGTCGATACCCCGATGATGCGGCCGGGGATGGAGCGCTTGAATTCATCGCGCGTCGCGAAAAAAGCCGCATGGGGTCCCCCGAAGCCCATCGGCACCCCGAAGCGCTGGGCCGAGCCGACAGCAACATCGGCTCCGAGCTCGCCCGGTGATGAGAGAAGCGCCAGGGCCAGCAGATCCGTCGCCATGACGGCAAGAGCGCCGGCGGCGTGCAGCTTGGTGATGACGGGCCGGAAATCTCTGATTTCACCTGAGGATCCGGGATAGGATAATAATGCGGCGAAAACCTTGGAAGGATGGAGATCTTTCATGGGATCCCCGATGATGATCTCGAAACCGAAACCACGGGCGCGGGTTTCAATGACGCCGATGGTCTGGGGATGGGTGTCGCGGTCGAGGAAAAATGCGTTGGCGGTGGATTTGGCGACACGCCTGGCCATCGCCATGGCCTCGGCGGCGGCCGTTGCCTCGTCGAGCAGCGAAGCGCTGGCAAGCTCAAGCCCCGTGAGATCGATCACCATTTGCTGGAAATTGAGAAGAGCTTCAAGCCGGCCCTGGCTCACCTCGGCCTGGTAGGGCGTGTAGGCCGTATACCAACCGGGATTCTCCAGCACGTTGCGCAGGATCACCTTGGGCGTGATGGTGCCGTAATAGCCCATGCCCATCATCGAGGTGTAGACCTCGTTGCGATCGGCCATGGCGCGGAGATATGACAGAGCGGTCCGCTCGGCCTTGGGAGGGGGGAGATCGAGGGGCCGGCGGGCGCGCAGCTTTTTCGGCACGGCCTTGTCGATGAATTCATCGAGAGAGGCTGCGCCAAGCACCGTCAGCATTTGCGACACTTCCGCATCGCCCGGGCCGATATGGCGGCGAATGAAATTCGCTCCCGGCTCAAGGTCCTTCAGGCTTGCTCGTTTGATCGGCATCGTCTTCCTCCTAATGAGATTCTGCAATGAAGGCCTTGTAGGCTGGAGCGTCCATGAGGCCGTCGAGCTCGCTCTTGTCGGAAAGCCTGATCTTGACAAACCAGGCGGACCCCTCGGGATCCTGGTTCACCCTGCCCGGCTCGGCGGCGATTGCCGAGTTGACTTCGAGAACCTCGCCCGAGACTGGCGCGTAGACTTCGCTCGCCGCCTTTACTGACTCAACCACGGCTGCATCGCCACCTTTGGTCAGCTTCTTGCCAACCGGGGGAAGCTCCACGAAAACCACATCGCCCAATTGCTCCTGGGCATGATTGGTGATGCCGATGGTGGCGGTGTCGCCCTCGACCCTGATCCATTCGTGCTCCTTGGTGTAGTGGACATCGCTCATAATGTTCTCCTGTTGATCAGCGTTTGTAGCGGTGGGCGACGAATGGAAGCTTGGCGACATCGGCGGCAAGGGGCTGACCGCGCACCATCAGTTGAAGCGGGGTTCCGGGGGCGGCGAGCGCAGCTTCGACATAGCCCATGGCAATTGGCCGGGAAACCGTGGGCCCGAAACCGCCGGAGGTGATGGTTCCGGCCGTGCGGCCGGCGGCGGTGATCACTGTTCCATCGCGCGCGGGAGCCCGGCCCTGGGGGCTGACGCCGACGCGGCGGCGGCGCGGACCCTCTTTCAGCTCGCGAAGGATCCGCTGCGCACCGATGAATCCGCCCTCGGTGCGGCGGTGTCTGCCAATTGACCAGACGAGATCGGCTTCGACGGGACTGGTCGTTTCATCGATGTCGTGGCCATAAAGGCAAAGGCCCGCCTCCAGACGAAGGGAATCGCGCGCGCCGAGGCCAATGGGCTTTACTTCCGGATGGTTCAGCAGCGCGTCATAGACGCTGGCCACATGGCGGGTCGGTATCGACATTTCATAGCCGTCCTCGCCCGTGTAGCCGGAACGGGAGATCTGGATGCCGATACCTTCGAACCGTGCGGCAAGCGCCGACATGAAGGGCATGGCCGCGGCCTCGGGACAGTGGCTCGCTAATATAGTTTCAGCTGCGGGCCCCTGCAGAGCGAGGAGCGAGCGATCATCGACGGACACGAAGGTGACGGCGGGGATCAGATTCTCCGTGAGCCACGCATAATCAACGGCTTTGCGCGAGGCATTCACGACCAGCAGCAATTTTCCATCATCAGCAGGGGGGCGGGTAACCATGAGATCATCGATGATGCCGCCTTCGGGATTGGTGAGCTGGGTGTAGCGGACGCGGCCAGGCTCTAGCCCGAGAATATCGGCAGGCACGAGGGCTTCCAGGGCGCGCGCGGCGGTTTCATGAGTCGCACCGCGAATGAAAGCCTGGCCCATGTGGGACACGTCGAACAGGCCGGCAGCGCTGCGGGTATGATTGTGTTCGGCGATGATGCCGGTTGCAAATTGCACCGGCATCTCATAGCCGGCGAAAGGCACCATGCGGGCGCCCTGTTTGATCTGCGCCGGGTAGAGCGCGGTTCGCTGCAGAGACCCCGAAAGGGGCGCAGGCTCGGCCATCAATCTCTCCAATCTCCATACAGGAAAGCGCAGTCCGGACGACCCAGACCGGCCCCCCCTGTCAGAGAACCTGAGAGATTTCGCCCAGCTTAAATGCGCAGGGCTTACCCCCTTCGGTGAGCGGAAAACGCCGCTACTCTCCAGAGACAATGACGGAAGCGGTCCTTTGTGCCTGAGAGTTTCCGGGGCGGTTGCTCCTTCGGCGCCGAACGTGAAGCTGCCCGGTCTCTCCCGCTTCTGCCGCGATTCTCCGGCTCAAGAAGCCGGGGCGAATTGCGGCGCACACCCTATCGGCACCCGAGTGTTTGTCAAGCGGTTGCGACTCCATCATCAATTGACAAAGCGCGCGGCGCTCACCCATGTATAGCGCCACCAAATGACAGGCCAAAAACCCCCGCTGAAGATTCTCCTTGCCCAACCTCGCGGCTTTTGCGCCGGCGTGGTGAGGGCGATCGAAATCGTCGAGAAGGCGCTCGAAGCCTATGGCGCGCCGGTCTATGTGCGCCATGAAATCGTGCACAACAAATATGTGGTCGAAGAACTGAAGCGCAAAGGCGCGGTTTTCGTCGAGCAGATCGACGAAATTCCCGACGGACCGCAGCCGGTGATCTTCTCGGCCCATGGCGTGCCGAAGGCGGTACCCGAAGCCGCCGAGCGGCGAAATTTGCTTCATATCGATGCGACCTGCCCCCTCGTCACCAAAGTTCACATGGAAGCGGCGCGCCATCATCAACTCGGTTATGAAATCATCCTGATCGGGCATGAGGGACATCCCGAAGTGATCGGCACGATGGGACAGCTGCCGGAGGGCAGCGTTCATCTGATCCAGTCGGTTGCAGACGCCGAGGCTTTCACGCCGCGCGATGAGCAAAAGATCGCCTACACGACGCAGACCACCCTGTCGGTTGACGACACCAAGGCGATCGTTGCCGTCCTGCAAAGACGATTTCCGAAGCTTGCCGGGCCGCGCAAGGAAGACATCTGCTATGCAACGACGAACCGGCAAGAGGCGGTCAAGCAGATCGCGCCTTCCTGCGATGCGCTCATCGTCGTAGGGGCGCCGAACAGCTCGAACTCGCAGCGGCTGGTCGAGACAGCCAAGCGCTGCGGCTGCAACCGGGCGATATTGATCGCACGGGGCGAGGAGATCGACATCGGCCGGCTCGGCGATCTTCGCACGCTCGGCATAACGGCGGGGGCATCGGCGCCAGAAGTGCTCATCGATGAAGTGATCGAGACGCTTCGCCGGCGGTTCGACGTAACCATCGAGACGACGGTCACCCGGGATGAAAAAGTGGCCTTCAAGTTGCCGAGGGAACTGCGCCGGGGGCACGAGCCGCAGACCCGACGCAGCGCGTGATGAATTCGCATCCGGTGCAGATTTTCACCGACGGAGCCTGTTCGGGAAATCCGGGACCTGGCGGGTGGGGCGCGGTTTTGCGCTTCGACGGCAAGGAAAAAGAACTGAAGGGCGGCGAGCCCGTTACCACGAACAACCGGATGGAGCTGATGGCGGCGATCTCGGCGCTGGAAACGCTGAAGCGCGACTGCAACGTCGATATGTTCACCGATTCCAATTACCTCAGGGACGGCATCACCAAATGGATTCACAGCTGGCGGCGCAACGGTTGGCGCACGGCGGAGAAAAAACCGGTTAAAAACGCCGAGCTGTGGCAGCGGCTCGATGCTGCGCTCGGACGCCATCAGATTCGCTGGCACTGGGTGCGCGGCCATGCGGGCCATACGGAGAACGAACGGGCCGACGCGCTGGCGCGCGAGGGCATGGCGCCGTTCAAGCGCAGTGTTCGGCAGAGCTAGAGCTGATCGAGAATAGTGTCGCCGCCCGAGACATTCACTCCCGGCTTTTCTTCGACATTGAGAACCTTCACCACGCCATTGTCCACCAGCATGGAATAGCGGCGGGAGCGCTTGCCCATTCCGCCAGCGCTGAGATCGACCTCGAGCCCGACGCTGCGGGTGAAATCGCCATTGCCATCGGCGAGAAACAAGATTTTTCCTTCAGCTCCCGCCTGCTTCGCCCAGGCATGCATGACATCGGCATCGTTCACGGAAACGCATGCGATTGTGTCGACACCCCTGGCCTTGATCGCCTCAATATTATGCAGATAGCTCGGAACATGCAGCTTGTGACAGGTGCCGGTGAATGCACCCGGCACAGCGAACAGCACAATCTTCTTGCCTTCGAATATTTCGCCTGAGGATATCTTCTTGCGGCCGTCGGGGCTCATGACAAAAAACTCCGCGGGCGGAATCCGGTCGCCTGGTTTGATGCTCATCCTATCCTCCCCGCTTCGGCCAGGTCCGGGTCCCTATTCCACAATCATCGTTTGAACAAGGCTTCTGGCGCCCGATGTCAAGGTCAGCGTCAGCTCTCTGCCGCGGAGTTCGGCGACATCGGTCAAGCCATCGATCTTGAGACGAAAGCGCGAGGCGTCATTTGTCCCTTCGGCAGCGCTGGGCTTGCGAAAATACGCCTTGGGATAACCCTCGACGAAAATGTCGATGGATTCCGGTGGTAATTTTCCCTCGACCGAGACCTCGAGGACGCTGCCTGCACCGGAGCCGATCACCCGCAAGGCATGGATACGGGGCAGCGAACCGGTGCCTGAGCTTGCGGGAATGCGGCTGGCAAAATCAGCGAGAAGCGCCTGATCGGCGGCACTTCCGCGACCGTGCGGGTGGATTTCGACAGCCAATTCCTCCTGGACAGGAATGCAGATGTCCTTGCAGACGGCGTAAAACAACGACAGCGCTAGGCCAATGGGTTTTTGCGGATCGGCCGGGTCGACGCGCAGCGGAAGCACGATTTTATCATGGTAGCCGATGGCTTCACCGGCGGCGTCAGTGAAGCGGCGGGGTGCCGGCCAGCCAATCGTGACCGCAGCCAAATTGGTCGATCGCGACCAATCGAACTGCGGCGGAACGCCTGAGTCTCCCGGCAGCCGCCAGTAGGTTTTCCAGCCCTCGGCGAGCTTGATCTCAAGCCCGGCCGTCCATGCGCCATGCTGCGGGCGCGCCTGAAAGAGCCGTGCGGCAGAGTGATCGAGCGCAGCGGCCGCGGCGCTCACATAGCCGAGCATGAAAAAAACCACGAACGCAACGGGATTCAACATCAAGAGTTTCGTTCTCATAATCTGAAGCAGCAGAGTCACGGCAGGAACCTCGATGGCCAATCACGATTACGTCAGAGTTTCTTGCGATCCTATAAGATCAGACTACACTACTACCGGTTGGTGTTGAATATGGCTGGAAATACAAGCCCATATCTCGATGGGAAGCTGCTTATCGCCATGCCCGGCATCGGCGATCCGCGCTTCGACCGCAGCGTCATATTCCTCTGCGCCCATTCGTCGGACGGAGCGATGGGCATCGTCATCAACAAGGTTGCGGCCGATATTACCTTTCCCGATCTTCTGGACCGGCTCAATCTTCTACCGCCGGAAAACCAGATCAACCTCGACCACAAATTATCGCGAATGCCGGTGCAATTCGGCGGGCCGGTCGAGACCGGCCGGGGCTTCGTTCTGCACACCACGGATTATTATTCGGCCGACACGACGCTGCCGATCAGCGAGCGGGTGGGGCTTACCGCCACGCTCGATGTGCTCAGAGCCATCGCCAAGGGCCAAGGACCGCGCCATTCGCTGCTGGCGCTGGGCTATTCGGGCTGGGGACCGGGACAGCTGGAGTCGGAAATTCAGAAAAACGGCTGGCTGCACTGCGAAGCGGATGAAGACTTGATCTTCATCGTCGCAAATGACGACAAATATCGCACCGCGCTCAAGAAACTCGGAATCGATCCGCGCATGCTCTCAAGCGAAGCGGGCCACGCCTAATCGACTCATTTCAACGTCTTGGATTTTCTCCTGCCGCTTTTGCGCAGCATGTGTGCGAGCTTCGGCTGGGCGTTCACTGAAGCGGGAACGGCGATCCGTGCTGCTTCGGCGAGCGGCACAGGCCCGGATGCGCCTGGCTGCGGCGGCGGTGGGATGATCATCACATCATCGGCAGTTTCTGAAGAGGCAGCTGCCGCCTCCCCGTCGGAAGAAGGTGATGGTGCTTCCGGGCTCGGCGTGTCGGCAGGCCGAGGCAGTTCGCACTCCGCATCCGGCTTGGCTTCCGCAGGCGCTGCATCGACAGGCGGGGTCGCTTCGGGGGTGTCTTGCGGATCTATAGGAAGCGCCTCGATGGGCAGCGCTTCAAGAGACGGCGGCTCGTCAGGGGGCGGGCTCGCCTCGGCGGCCGGCTCTCGTGCCACTGCCGGCGGCTGCACATTCTCGGGCTCCGGCAAGTCGGCCGGCATGTCGGAGGGCGGAGCGGCACCATTGGTTTTGACGGCCGTTTGGATCGGAGGCTGCTCGCGGCGCTTCGGCGCAAATGGCACGGACTTTCTCGCTGCCTTGAAGCGCGGGCTGAAAGGGGCCGTGCCGGGCTTGGGCTGCGGGGGCGGAGCCGGCGGCTCGGAAACTGCCGTTTGGACCGGGGGGGCGGGAGGGGGCGGCGGAGCCGGCGGATCCGGCAGGGGAAGCGTCAGTGTGGAGCGAAAACTCACAGGAACCGCAGGCTTATCCTCGGACGGCGGCGGGGGCGCCTGGGCGGCAGGCACCTCCGGCACAGCGAGGCTGTCGATGACTATGTCGCTGGCAACCGGCTCGATGTTCTGCTTCGCGAGAGCCTGGGTCGCGCCGTCGATGGCGGCCTTGACCGCGGCCAGTTCCGGCGACAGCGGCTCTTCGCCGGGCTCCTCTTCGGCAGGCTTCGTCGGGGCCGGCTTCGCAGGAGGGGCGATGTCGGGGGGCTTGCCCGCGGCAATCCGCGCCGGCTTCGGTGCAAAAGGCTCGCTTGGCTTGCGACCGCCGAGCCGGTCCCAGATGCCGGCAAATACAGGCTTGCTCGCGGTGAAGGCGCCGCCGCTGAGGGCCTCGACCACCTGCTTAGACATCATGGGCTCGCCGATGAGGAAGCCCTGCCCCAAATCGCATTCGAGTTCGGCAAGCGTCGCGATCTGCTCTTGGCTCTCGATCCCCTCGGCAACGACGGTCAGACGGAGATCGTGGGCGAGGAGGATGATGGTTTCGAGAATGATCATCGCCTTCTCGTCCTCGGGATCTGCCTCGAGGAAGCTGCGATCGACCTTCAAAATATCGAATGGCAGACGACGCAGGCTGGCAAGGGCCGAATAGCCGGTGCCGAAATCGTCGCAGGCGAGGCCGACTCCGAGAGCCTTGAGGCGCTTGAGAATCTCGATCGAGAGCTCGGGGTTCTCCATGACCAGGGATTCGGTCAACTCCAGCTTGAGGGTTCCCTCGGCGATATCCTCGCGTCCCAAAAGCGCGCGAACCTCGTCCACCAGGTCGGTGTTGAAGAGCTGGCTCGAAGAGACATTGACGGAAACGAACAGCGGCTTGTCGGGGCGAAAGGCACGCTGCCATATGCCAAGCTGGCGGGCCGCTTCGTTCAACACATGATGGCTGAGGTCCTTGATGATCCCGGTTTCCTCCGCGACACTCATGAAGACCTCGGGGCCGAGCAGTCCTTCGGTGCGATGCCGCCAGCGCACCAGCGCTTCGAAGCCGGCGAGCTGCATGTCGGAGAGGCGCGAGATGGGCTGATAGACGACCTCGATCTCGTTGCGCTCGATAGCGCGGCGCAGATCCTGCTCGAGAGCAAGCAGCTCCGAACGGTCGTCGCGCATATCGGGGCGGAAAAATTCAATCGAGTCCCTGCCCCGGCGCTTTGCCTCGTAGAGAGCGATCTCGGCGTCCTTGACGAACTCCTGGGGAGCGGAACGATCGTCAAGGAAACGCGCAACCCCAAAGCTTGCGGTGAGGAACAGCTCGCGGCCCCGCAATTTGATCGGGCGAGAGATGGTGGTGCGGATCTGCTCGGCGAATGGAATGACGTCGCGCTTCGGTTTCTTGGCGTTGAAAATCACGGCGAACTGATCACCCGGGAGCCTCGCCAGCGTGTCCTCGGGCCCGATGAGGGTCAAAAGACGCCGGCCGGTGACGGACAGAAGGCTGTCGCCGACTTCATGGCCCAAGCCATCGTTCACGGTCTTGAAGCGATCGAGGTCGATAACCAGCACATAGAGCTCGCGATTGCTTTCCATGTGAGCGCGACGCATGGCGAATTCCAGCCGGTCCATGAACAGGGCGCGGTTGGGAAGTCCAGTGATGCGATCGCGCACGGCATCAGACAGAAGCCGATCCTCGGAGCGCTTGACGGCGGTGATATCGGCGAGGGTTCCGATGCAGCGCGAAGCACGGCCGTCCTGGCCGACCATCGATCTGGCGCGCAGGAGATACCAGCGATAGGCACCATCGTGACGGCGGAGGCGGAACTCCTGGGAGAACGTGCCGCGGCCGCGGCGCTCGGCGGCTTCCACTGCCGCGACATATGCCGAGCGATCGGCAGGATGGATAAGCTCGATCCAGGATTTCAGGCCGCGGCTCATCATGGTGCCCGCCTTCAGGCCCAGGGCGCGTTCGAGCTCGGGGCCGACATAGAGCGTGCCACGCTCTGCCTGCCAATCCCATACGGTTTGTTCGGAGCCTGCCAGAGCGAGGGCGCGCCTGCCGGAATCCTCGAAGAAGCGGCTGGAAAGAATGCCGTGGCTGAATGCGAACTGGGCGAGAGTGAACCCCATGGTCAACAGCACGAGAGCGAGCCCGGCGGAGATCACGAGCCTGGTATTGGGCGAAGGTATGATGTCGAGCGCCCCGAAGGCAGCAACGGCGGTCCAGGCGAGAAGCACCGTCCAGGTGAGAATCGAGGCCCTGGCGCGCGCCCCACCCTCGCGCCACATGGTGAAGATCAGCACATAGCCGAACAGCACCGTTGAACCGAACGCGATCCTGGCGAGGCCGCTGACGACGGCCGGCTGGTACCAGCCATAAGCCGCAAGGCCTATGGCCAGGGCTGCGCAAACCATCAGGGCGGTACCGAGCCACGGCACTTTTTTGCGAAGTTCGAGAAAGGTGGAAAGACACAGAATGATGCCGGCAAGCATCAGGGATTCGACGATGGCCCTGATGCGCTGGCCGCCCTCGGGGCCGAGCGGCAGCCATTTCTGCATGTCGGGCAGATAGCCGGTCTCGATGGCGAGAAATACCACGGCCGACCAGGCAAAAAGCGAAGCGGCCAAGAAGACGGCGCGCTGGCGCACGATGAAGAAGCTCACGATGGCGATGCCGAGCAACGTCGCAATGCCGAGCACGACGCCACGGAAAAAAGCGTTTTCACCCGCCTGGGCTTCGAAAGCATTGCGCTGCCACAGGGCAAGCGTGCTAAGCCCCGCCGGCGTCAATTCGAGAGCGAAGGTCTGGGACGAATTCGGCTCGATGCGGAAAGCAAGAGCGTCCGTGCCCAAGGCACGAAGCGGCAGCGGTGCGGCACCGGTGTTGGCCTGCACACCATAGAGGCGGCTTCCTTCGCGCTTCGGCCACAGAAAGCCAGAACCGACAAAACCCTGGTGCGGACTAACGATGACGAGATCGTGCGGTGTCGAATCGGGATTGAGCAGAGAGAAGACCACCCAGCGATGAAGCGGGCCCGGGCCGCTGGCCTGGAGGGTCATCAAGTTCTTCTGGCCGGCGGCACCCGGAATTTCGATTGCCACCTGGGCCTTATCCGTTTCGACGGCCTCCAGAACAGGGATGAGATCGATGCTTGGCGATTTCAGCGCGGCATTGACGACATCGCGCGCGGCGGAGCCTTGCGCCAGTGCCAGCAAAGCAGCAACGACGACCAGGAGGGCCGTAAAGAGGCGGCAAATTTTCATCGTTCCCCGTACCGCAAAGCAAACCTCAAGCCTTGGTACCTCCCGAAAGGCGTTAAGGCAAGCACGCCATCAACCTATTAACGCTGTGAGAAATTGCGCCGATTATGGGATTCACGATCCTCGGCAAGGATGGCGAAAAGAAGGTGATCGTGCCAGTCGCCGTTGATTCGGAGATATTGCCGGGCATAGCCCTCCTCGGTGAAGCCGCAGGCCTTCAACAGCCTTATCGAGGCTGAGTTGTGGGGCAGACAGGCCGCCTCGATACGGTGAAGGGCGAGGTGGTCGAAGGCGAAGGGCAAAAGGGACAGCACAGCCTCTTTCATGAGGCCGCGGCGCGAATAGGATTCGCCGATCCAGTATCCCAGCGTGGC
>DATFOT010000334.1:0-2396 GCA_035265265.1 Aestuariivirgaceae bacterium
GTAGGTTCGCATTCGCCAAGGCCCATATTTGGACGTATGCGGTGCTTCGCCCGCATTATGCTTAGCCAATCGTGCGCGCAGGTCGTCGGTAATCCCGACGTAGAAGTGCAAAGAATCGAGACTCTCGAGAATGTAGACGTACTTCATTGCGCTCCCCATGCGAGAATCCTGGGGGGGCATGGTACCGCATATGAAGCTTGCCGAGGCCCGCCGTCGCCCTTCGGGCTATGGCGGGGCAGCCTTCGCTTCGAGGGGGCTTGCCTAGCCGAAGCAGGCGCAGCCTGCGAAGGCTGGTGGAGCCAGGCGGGATCGAACCGCCGACCTCTTGCATGCCATGCAAGCGCTCTCCCAGCTGAGCTATGGCCCCGTCACAGTTAGGGCAGGGTCTCTCGGACCATGCTCCCGCAAGCCTTGGGCGACTCGCGGGGGAGACCCAGAACACAGTTCAGGGCCGATCTCAAGTCTCTTCGTCGCCTCCGACATCACCGATGATGTCGGTGACGTCCTCATCGCCTTCTTCCTCGTCGGGAATGAAGGTGGAATCGTCGTCGTCATCGCCTTCGATGGTCTCGTCGATCTCGATGTCGTCTTCCGATTCGGGAACCACGGCCTTGACCTTGCCGGTGTTCTCCTCGGCGTCGGCCTCCTCGAGCGAGACCAACTCTTCGGCCTCGGCGGCCTCCGGCTGATCGGCAGCGGCGGTAGCCGAAGCGGCAGCGGCGGCGCGTGCGGCATCGCCGCGGGCGGCCCGCGGTGGCGCAATCGGTGCAATCGGCACGACCTCGCCAGTATAGGGCGAGACCACCGGGCTCTTGTTCAGATCATAGAATTTCTTACCCGTCGTCGGGCAAATGCGTTTGGTTCCGAGATCGGATTTGGCCACGTGTGGATCCTGGGAAATTCTGAAAAACGGTGCTTCACTTGGCTAGTTAAGGGGCTGGTGTCAATAGCAGTTTGTCGCATTTGCCGGGCGGGTGACGCGGTGTGGCCCATGTGGTACTGCCGCCCCCGCAGAGGATCGCCATCTTGACCCATTCAACCGCCCAAACCCCGCTGGAATCCCGCGCAAGCGGCCCTTTGAGCGGCAAAGTCCGCGTTCCCGGCGATAAGTCGATTTCGCACCGCGCCCTCATTCTGGGGGCGCTATCGGTCGGCGAAACCAGGATTTCCGGCCTGCTCGAGGGGGAAGACGTCCTCAACACCGCCAAATCGATGCAGGCGCTGGGCGCCAGGGTGGAGCGAACGGGGCCGTTTGCCTGGCAGGTCGCAGGCGTCGGCGTGGCGGGCTTCGCCCAGCCTGCCTCCCCGCTCGATTTCGGCAATTCCGGCACCGGCTGCCGGCTGGTGATGGGAGCGGTCGCGGGCTGCCCGATATCAGCCGTGTTCGACGGCGACGCCTCGCTGCGGTCCCGTCCGATGCGCCGGATCCTCGATCCCCTGGAATTGATGGGTGCCAAAGCCGGTGAGACCAAGGAAGGCGGCCGCCTGCCGCTGACACTGCACGGCGCCCGCGATCCGGTGCCGATCCTGTACCGGACCCCGGTGGCTTCGGCCCAGATCAAGTCGGCGGTGCTGCTGGCAGGCCTCGCCGCGCCCGGCGTCACCACGGTCATCGAGCAGGAAGCCAGCCGCGATCACACCGAGCTGATGCTGAAACATTTTGGCGCCGAGATCGTCTCGACCGCGGAAGGCAGCCACGGTCGCAAGATCACGCTGACCGGCCAGCCCGAGCTGCATGGCGCTGAGGTCGTGGTGCCTGCCGATCCGTCCTCGGCCGCATTCCCGATCGTGGCGGCGCTGGTCGTCGAGGGCTCGGATGTAACTTTTTCCGACGTCATGACCAATCCGCTGCGAACCGGGCTTTTCACCACGCTGCGTGAAATGGGTGCTTCGATCGAGGAAAGCGAAGTCCGCGGCGATGCCGGCGAACCGATGGCCCGCTTGCGCGTGCGTGCGTCCAAACTGCGCGGCGTCGAGGTGCCGCCGGAGCGCGCGCCGTCGATGATCGACGAATATCTGGTGCTGGCGGTGGCAGCCGCCTTCGCCGAAGGCACCACCATCATGCGCGGCCTGAAGGAATTGCGCGTCAAGGAATCCGATCGGCTGGAGGCGACCGCCGCTATGCTGCGCGTCAACGGCGTCAAGGTCGAGATCGCGGGCGACGATCTGATCGTCGAAGGCCGCGGCCATGTGCCCGGCGGCGGTCTCGTTGTCACCCACATGGATCACCGCATCGCAATGTCCGCGCTGGTGATGGGCTTGGCCGCCGACAAGCCGGTCAAGGTCGACGACACCGCCTTCATCGCCACCAGCTTTCCCGATTTCATTCCGATGATGCGCTCGCTGGGGGCGGAATTCTCATGAGGCGGGCGCGATGAGTGCAGCCTTCGACCGCG
>DATFOT010000335.1:0-3981 GCA_035265265.1 Aestuariivirgaceae bacterium
CTGGGGGTTAAGCTGCGGGCCGATGATTTCGATATTCACGCACCGGCAGGGGCCACGGCGGTCAAGGCGCGGGTGATAGGGGTTATCGAGAACCAAGCGCCGACGCGGGCGCTCGTCTTCAGTCTCGCTGCCAAGGACGGCATCGTGCAGATGGACCTCAGGCAGGATGTTTGCCAGATCGCGCTCGTCGAGCGTCATCGCGGCACGGGCAAGGTGGTCAACGGCTTCGTTTCGGGCTTCGGCTATTCCATGGATTGCGGGATCGCCTCGACAGTCGCCCATGACAGCCATCAGATGATCGTCGTGGGGACATCAAAAGCCGACATGGCGCTGGCAGCAAACCGGCTCGGTGCGGTGGGCGGCGGCGTTGCTGTTTACTCGAAAGGCCAGGAGCTGGCGCTGGTCGAGCTGCCGATCGCCGGATTGATGTCGGACGAGCGGGCCGAAATGGTAGCGGCGAAGGCTCAGAAACTGGTCGCGGCGATGCAGGCGTGCGGGGCAAAGATCAACAATGCTTTCATGCAACATTCGCTGCTCGCTCTGGTCGTCATCCCCGAGCTCCGGATTTCGGACAAGGGGCTCATCGACGTGACAAAATTCGAAGAGACTGCACTCTTCCTATGACGGTCGGCGCGGGCCATCGGCCTCACTCACGTCTTGACAATCGATCCGGCTATGGGCGCAACTAGCGGTCAGCAGTCAGCAAAGTCCATCCCGCCATGGCAATCAAACGTTCGGTCTTCGGCACATTCAACGGCAAACCCGTCGAGGCCTTCACCTTAGTCAACGGCAATGGCCTCAAAGCCAGGGTCATGAGTCACGGCGCAAGGCTGATCGAGATGCAGGTACCCGACCGCGACGGGCGGCTCGACGATGTGGTGCTCGGGTTCGACGATGTCGAGAGCTATGCCACCAGCACGCTGGCGATGGGGGGCACATGCGGGCGCCTCGTCAACCGCGTCCGGCAGGGCAGGTTTACACTAGACGGAAAGGTGTATGAGCTTACGAAGAACTGGAGGGGACACCAGTTGCACGGCGGGGCGAAGGGATTCGAGCAGCGGGTTTGGTCACCCCAAGCCGATCCGGCGCAAAACGAAGTGGCCTTCTCCTACGTCTCGGGGGACGGCGAAGAGGGCTATCCCGGAACGCTCCAGGCGCGATGTATCTATCGGCTCGGGGAAGACGACAGTTTAACGATCACCATGCAATCTGAGGCTGACCGGCCGACGGTCGCAAATCTTGCGCATCATTCCTATTGGAACCTCGCCGGGCATGATGAGGGCACGATCGAGGATCATTTCATCGAAGTCGACGCCGACCATTATACGCCGATGAACGAGGATCTGCTGCCCAAGGGCACGATCGAGCCCGTGGCCGGAACAGCCTTCGACCTCACCTCGCCGCGCCGGCTTGGAGATTGCTTTGTCGAGCTGGCGCAGAGCGGAATGAAGGAGGGGTTCGACGGCAATTGGTGCCTCAACGGCGCAAATGGCAGGGTGAAGCAGTGCGCGGTCGTTTCGCATGAGGGGAGCGGGCGCAGGATCACGCTGTCGACGAGCGAACCGGGACTACAGATCTACACGGCGGGCACGTTTCCCGAGCAGCTGAGGGCCAAGAAGGGCGCAGTCTACGGCAAATTCTCCGGCCTCGCGCTGGAGACCCAGATCTATCCGGACGCAGTGAACATCCCGGAATTTCCAAGCGTGCGGCTCGAGCCGGGGCAGCGACGGGTGCAAGTGATGCGCGTCGAATTCTCGACCTTGTAATAAGACCTCCCCCCTACCCTTTTCCCCGCGAGCACCAGTTTTTTCGGTATATTATGTTGCAACATAACAAAGCCGAATGTAAGATGAGCGAATGGCAAAGCAGACGTCTGTTTATGATAAGGCGGTGCTGAAGGCGCTCAAGGGCAGCGAGCAGCCGCTGTCGGCCTATGACATTCTGGAGCGGGTGCGCGGCAGCGGCATAAGGGCTCCCATGCAGGTCTATCGCTCGCTCGAGCGCCTGGCGGCATTCGGCCATGTGCACCGCATCGAAGGACTCAATGCATTCATCGCCTGCAGCGAGGACGCGCATGGCCACCGTCCGGGGTTCGTCATCTGCCGTGATTGCGGCAGCGTGAAGGAATTCGAGGATCGCCAGCTTGCGGATATCGCGCACCGCGCTGCGGGCAAGGGGTTCGCGGTCGAAGCGGTTTCGGTCGAAGTCTTCGGTCATTGCAGCGATTGTCTGGTCGTGGCGGAGAATAGGAGAGCGCGATGAGCGCATGCCTGCAATTCGACGATCTGACGCTCGGGTATGATAATCACCCGGCCGTCCATCATCTGAACGGGGCGCTGGCGCATGGTTCGCTCACCGCCGTGGTCGGCCCCAATGGGTCGGGGAAATCCACCCTGCTCAAGGGCATCGTCGGGGTGATCAAGCCGATGGCGGGAAGCATCGAGCACCACGCCGGCTGCCGTATGGCCTATCTGCCGCAGCATTCGGAAATCGATCGGCATTTTCCCGCCCAGGTACGCGATATCGTGGCGCTGGGGCTTTGGCCGAAGCGCGGCATGCTGGGGCGGCTCAATGGCGAGGACCGGCAGGAGATCGGCAATGCGCTGGCGGCGGTGGGCCTCGATGGTTTCGAAGAACGGCCCCTCGATACACTCTCCGGGGGGCAGTTGCAGCGCAGCCTGTTTGCAAGGGTGCTCTTACAAAACGCCGATCTCATCCTGCTCGATGAGCCGTTCAATGCCATCGACGCACGCACGTTGGGCGATCTCATCGAATTGATCAAGCGCTGGCACGGAGAACAGCGCACGGTACTCGTGGTTCTGCACGATCTCGAACTGGTTCGGAATCATTTTCCCGAGACGCTGCTCTTGGCGCGCCAGCCGGTTGCATGGGGGAAAACCGGCGAAGTGCTGATGCCGGGCAATCTCCTCAGAGCGCGGCGGTTCCACGAGGCGTGGGACGACCACGCGCCATGGTGCGAGCCGGGAGCGGCGGCATGAGCTTGTATGAGCTGGCAATCGGCCCCTTCGCCGATTATGGATTCATGCAGCGGGCGCTTGGCGGGTCCATCGCCTTGGCGCTTGGGGCCTGTCCGGCCGGCGTGTTCCTGATGCTGCGGCGGATGAGCCTAGCGGGCGACGCCATGGCGCATGCCATTCTGCCGGGAGCGGCGGCGGGTTTCGTCATCTTCGGGCTCGACATTCTGCCGATGACGCTCGGCGGGCTCATCGTCGGGCTGATCGTCGCAATTTCAGCGGGCGCGGTATCGCGGCTCACGCTGCAGCGGGAAGATGCGAGCCTCGCGGCATTCTATCTGATCTCGCTGGCACTCGGCGTGCTGCTGGTCTCGATCAGGGGATCGAGCGTCGATCTCATGCACGTTCTGTTCGGAACGGTGCTGGCGTTGAACAATGAGGTGCTGGTGCTGATCGGCTCGATTGCCGCGGTCACGCTTGCGACGCTGGGGATCATCTGGCGCGCTCTCGTTGCCGAATGCCTCGATCCCCTGTTCCTGCGCAGCGTCAGCCGCGCCGGGCCGATCGTGCATTTCGTTTTCCTGGTGCTGGTCGTGCTGAATCTAGTGGGCGGCTTTGCGGCGCTCGGCACGCTTCTCGCAGTCGGACTGATGATCCTGCCCGCGGCCGCGGCGCGTTTCTGGGTGACGCGGGCCGGGCCGATGTGCATCCTGGCCGTCATCATCGGCGCGGCCTCGAGCGCGCTGGGCCTGCTTGCCTCTTTTCACCTGAGTGCCGCATCGGGGCCGGCGATCATTCTCACCGCCGGCTGTTTCTATATTCTGTCGATGATCTTAGGGCGGCATGGACTCGTGAGCTCTCGGGTCAGGGCGCATCGGCATCGCGCCGCATAGGAGAACCCATGTGGAAAAAGCTGATCGCCGCGGCGGTTGCTGTTGGGATGGCAGCGGTACCGGCGCAAGCCAAGGAGCGGCTCAGTGTCGTCGCCAGCTTTTCCATTCTCGGC